>JBIIPQ010000087.1:0-13524 GCA_044342535.1 Burkholderiaceae bacterium | reverse complement strand
CGTCGACTGCACCGCCGCGTCGTTCGACGTGGCCGACGAGGCCGGCGCGACCGCCGCCATCGCCACGGTCGAGCGCGACTTCGGACCGATCGACATCCTCGTCAACAACAGCGGCATCACCGTGCGCAGCCCGCTCGAGGACTTCGAGACCGCCGACTGGGACCGCATCATGGCGACCAACCTGACCGGCGCCTTCAAGGTCGGCCGCGCGGTCGCGCGCCACATGATCCCGCGCGGGCGCGGCAAGATCGTCAACGTCTGCTCGATCAACAGCGAGCTCGCCCGCTACTCGATCGCGCCGTACGTGACCTCCAAGGGCGCGCTCAAGAACCTGACGAAAGGCATGGCGATCGACTGGGCGCGCCACGGCATCCAGGTCAACGGCCTGGCGCCGGGCTACTTCGCCACCGAGCTCACCGCGCCGCTGGTGGCCGACCGCGAGTTCACCGGCTGGCTCGAGAAGCGCGTGCCGATGGGCCGCTGGGGCGACGTCAAGGACCTCGGCGGCGCGGCGATCTTCCTGTCCTCGGCCGCGTCGGACTTCATGACCGGCCAGATGATCTACGTCGACGGCGGGCTGACGGCCTCGGTCTGAAGCGGACCGCCCCCGCGGCGGGCCGGGCCCGCCACGGCGCGACGGCCCTCACGCTCGGCCGCGCAGCCGGTTCACCCCTGCCCGCAGCCCGACCGCCGCGAGACCGGCGAGCAGCCCGTAGTGGATGCGCGGCGCCGACAGCAGCGTCGCGACCAGCGTGATCCAGGCGATCGACGCATCCGCGCGCGAGCCCTGCCATCCACGCAACAGCTCGCGCGGCGTCAGCAGCCCGCCGACGGCGGAGACGATCAGCGCCGCCAGCACCGCGGTCGGCAGGTGGTGGAGCGAGCCGGCGGCGAACACCAGGGCCACGCCGACCAGCGCCGCCGACACGATCGACGCCCACGCGGTGCGCGCGCCCGCCGACAGGTTCAGCGCCGAGCGCGAGAACGAGCCCGAGACGGGAAACGCACCGAACACGCCGGACGCGAGCTTGGCGAGCCCCTGCCCGACGAGTTCCTGATTGACGTTCCAGGCGACCCCGGTCCGGGCCGCGATCACGCGCGCGCTCGAGGTGACCTCGATGAAGCTGATCAGGGCGATCAGCAGCATCGACGGCAGCAGCGCGACCGCGGCGGCCACGTCGATCGTCGGCCACGCGGGCACGGGCAGACCCGGCGGCAGGTCGCCGACCACCGCGCCGCGCAGTTCGTAGCCGATCGCAGCGCTCACGCCGATCGCGACCACCGACACCACGAGCGCGCCCGGCAGCCACGGCCAGGCACGGCGCAGGCCGAGCAGCACGAGCACCGACACGATGCCGAAGGCCGCGGTGACCGGGTTCGCCGACGGCAGCCCGCCCAGCAGCGCGCGCAGCGTGTCCGCCACGCTGCCCCCCGCGGGCACCCGCACGCCGAGCATCGTCGGCAGCTGCGACAGCAGGATCACGAGCGCCGCCGCGTTGACGAAGCCGAGCATCAGCGAAGCCGGCAGCCGCTCGACCAGCCGGCCCAGGCGCGCCACCCCGGCCGCCGCCTGCATCAGGCCGGCGCCGAGCGAGAGCACCACCGCGAGCGCCACCCAGGCCGCGCTGCCCGGCTGAGCGAACGCCGACAGGGAGGCCGCGGTCAGCAGCGCGGTCAGCGCCACCGGCCCGGTCGAGAGCTGCGCCGACGCACCGAACAGCGCCGCGATCACGGTCGGCACGAAGGCCGCGTACAGGCCGAGATGGGGAGGCACGCCCGCCAGCTGGGCGTAGGCCAGCGCCTGCGGGATCGCGACCACGGCCACGGTGGCGCCCGCGATCAGGTCCGCCCGCCAGGTCGCGCCGTCCGAGCGGGGCCAGGCGAGGAAGGGGAGCAGCGAGGGCTTCATGCGCGCCGCCGTGCGGCGCACCGGCGTCGGGCGGCCCGCAGCCTCATACCGACGGCTGCCCGTGATACAGGCGCACCACGTGCTCGGCGCGTGCGAAGAACAGCCAGCGCTCGAGCAGCACGCCGGCGGCGAACGCCAGCGCGGCGAGCCAGGCGCCGACGGCGCCGGGCAGCGCCCAGGCGAGCAGCGGCGCGACCGGCCCGAGCAGCCCGAACATCGCGATGCGCAGCGCCCCCTCGCGTTCGCGCGCGAGCACGAATCCGAACTCGTTGGTGAGGAAGGTGCCGTGCGAATGGCCGGCATCGAGCAGACGGACCCGTCCCTGCGCCTGCCCACGCGGCGCGGACAGCGGCACCGCGAGGGCCTCGTTGATCGTCGCGTGCCCGCGCGCGGCGAACTTCGCCTCCCACGCGAGCTTGACGAGCACGGCGGCCAGCACCGGCACGAGCACCAGCGCGGCCGGCGGCACGGGCAGCCCACCCGAGCTCGCGACCGCCGCCCACAGCAGCCCGCCCGACCCGAGCGAGCACGCGACGAAGCCCGCCGGCGTGTGCCAGGTCCGCCAGCGCGGCACGGTCTTCAGGCAGGCGTAGATCATCGCCGTGCTGACGACGATCGCGAACGACAACACGAGCAGCGCGACGGCGCTCGCGGCGACGAGCGGGGAGCCGCGTACGCCGAGCAGCAGGTGCAGCGCGCCCAGCGGCCAGAACACGACCGCGAGCACCGCCTCGCGCGACAGCCAGGAGGTCCGCACCCGCGCGAAGGCTCGCCATGCGTTGCGCGGGTTCGCCAGATGCTGCGTCGAGGCGAGCAGCCCCGCGCCGACCAGCAGCGCGGCGAGGGCCGCCGCCCAGCCTGCGCCGGGGCGCGAGGCATCGACCGCGCCGGCCAGCTGCGCGGCCAGCAGCCACATCGCCAGACCGAGCCCCGCACCGGAGGCCGCGGTGAAGAAGACGATCGACAGCGCGGGCTTCATGCGGCGGGTCGCCTGCCGGACGGACGGCTCACAGCCGCACCAGCCGGTTGACCATCGCGGCGAGCCGCGACTGCAGCGTGCCGCGCGGCGCCAGCGTCGCCGGCACCGCCACCTCGGGCGTGGCGCGCGGCGGCAGGTAGCGGTTGACGGGCTTGTAGCCCAGCTTCTCGAACAGCGGCCGCCCGTCGCGCTCCGCCGTCAGCGTCGAGACCTTCGAGGCCGGATCGTCGAAGTCGCCGAAGTGCCGCGCATGGGTGGGGCAGGCCAGCACGCACGCGGGCTGGCGCTCGGCCTCGGGCAGCGCGGCGTCGTAGATGCGGTCCACGCACAGCGTGCACTTGCGCATCACGCCCTTGTCCTCGTCGAGCTCGCGCGCGCCGTACGGGCAGGCCCAGGCGCAGTAGTTGCAGCCCATGCACTTCTCGGGGTCGACCAGCACGATCCCGTCCTCGGCCCGCTTGTACGAGGCCCCGGTCGGACAGACCGTCACGCAGTCGGCGTCCTCGCAGTGCATGCAGGACATCGGCACGTTCATCGTCTTCGACAGCGGGTAGTGCCCCGCCTCGTAGTGCCGCACCCGGTTGAACCAGACACCCGAGGGCGCGTCGCCGTGCGGGTCGTAGTCGGGCGCGCCGCCGGCCATCAGGCTCGCGCCGTTCCATTCCTTGCACGCGGTCGCGCAGGCCTGGCAGCCCACGCAGGCGTCGATGTCGATGACGAGACCGAGGCGGCTCATGGGGTCGTTCTCCGCATTCCGGGGGGGCCGCCGCGCTTCACGCCGGATCCGCCTTCACCACCCGCACCTTCAGGTCGTACCAGGCGGCCTGGCCGGTGATCGGGTCGCTGTTGGTCAGGCTCGCCTCGCCCGGCCGCGCGGGCAGCATCTCGCTGATCAGGTGGTTGAGCAGGAAGCCCACGTTCGATTCCGCGGCCCCGGGTGCCAGGCCCCAGGTGCCGGACATCTTGCCGATCGCGTTCCAGGTCCAGACCGTGTTGCGCTCGCAGCCTTCCATCGTCTTCAGGCGGCAGCGGATGCGGCGGCCGGCAGCGCCCGGCACCATCCGTGCGTTCGCGGGCGTGCCCGGCTGCGGCGCGACGCTCGCATGCATCGACTCGACCCACACCCAGTCGCCGTCGGCCAGTCCGAGCTCGGCGGCGCGGCCGAGGTTCATGTACAGCGCGTTCTCGGCGACGATCTGCCGCAGCCACGCGTTCTGGCTGTCCCACGAGTGGTACATCACCATCGGCCGCTGCGTGATCGCATGGAACGGGAACGCATCGGCGCCGGCCTGCTCGTCGGTGCGCGCGGTCTCGATCGGCGGGTACCAGAACGGCAGCGGGTCGAAGTAGGTGGCGAGCCGCTCGCGGTCCTCCGGCCGATCGGGGCACGGGCCGTCGTACAGGCCCTGGCCCGCGAGGCGGAAGGTCTGCAGCACCTCGCTGTAGAGCTGCATCGTGATCGGCTCGGCGCGGCCGATGAAGCCCGCCTTGGCCGCCGCCTCGAGGTAGTCCCGGTTGGCGTGCCGCATGTACTTCTGCGAGTCGGGCCAGTGATGCGCGAAGAAGGCCTTGTTCGCGATGTACGCCTCCCACTGCTTCGGGTTGGGCGCGCCGACCAGCGACTCGGTGCCGTCGGCGCCCCGCCAGCCGGCGAGAAAGCCGATGCCGGGGGCGCGCTCGTAGCGCACGATGAAGTCGGTGTAGCCGGTGAACTTCGGCATGCCCTGCGCATCGACGAAGGCCGGGAACTTCAGCCGGCCGGCGAGGTCGACCATCACCTCCTGCCAGGGCCGCACGTCGCGGTCGGGCTCGAGCAGCGGATGGCGGATCGCGTCGGCCGCGGCGTCGGGCTCGGAGATCGGCCGGTCGAGCAGCGAGATCGCGTCGTGGCGCTCGAAGTAGGTGGTGTCGGGCAGCACCAGGTCGGCGAAACGCACCGTCTCGGAATCGAACGCATCGACGACGACGACGTTCGGGATCAGGTACTCGCCGGCCGCGTCCTTGGCCACCAGCATCGCCTGGGTGCCGGTGGTGTTCATCGACGAGTTCCATGCCATGTTGGCCATGAACAGCAGCAGCGTGTCGATCGGGTAGGGGTCGGCCGCCGCGGCGTTTCGGATCACCATGTGCATCAGCCCGTGGGCCGCGATCGGGCTCTCCCACGAATAGGCCTTGTCGATGCGCAGCGGCGTGCCGTCGGCCTCGATCGCGAGGTCCTCGGGCCGGGTCGGGAAGCCGAGCAGCGGCCGCGTCGACGGCGTGTTCGGCGCGGCGAAGCGGGCGGCGTCGTTCTCGGGCAGCGGCAGCGGAGGGATGGGCTTGGGGAACGGCGCGCGCGAGCGGAAGTTGCCCGGGCCGTCGAGCGCGCCGAGCAGCATCTGGATCAGGTGCAGCGTGCGGCAGGTCTGGAAGCCGTTGCTGTGTGCGGAGACCCCACGCATCGCGTACATCGCGACCGGGCGGCCGAGCACCGTGTCGTGCTTCGTGCCCCAGGCGTCGGTCCAGGCGATCGGCAGCTCGATCGCCTGCTCGAAGGCGACCTGCCCCATCTCGAGCGCGATCCGCTCGATCTGCTCGGCGGGCACGCCGCAGCGATCGGCGACCGCCTCCGGCGAATACGCGTCGTCGAGCGCGCGCGTGGCCATCAGCGTCATCGCGGTCCGCACGCGTTCGCCGCCGGGGGCGACGAACTCGCCGAACAGCGCGGGCGTGACGCCCGGTGCAAACGGCGCGGGCGCCTCGCTGCCCTGGTCCCACAGCAGCGGCCGCCCAGCCGGGTCGCGCAGGAACAGGCCGTCGCGCGAGGTGCCCGGCGCGTCGATCACCAGCCACGGCGCATTGGTGTAGCGGACGAGGAAGTCCCAGTCGAAGAGCTCGCGCGAGAGCAGCACGTGCGCGATCGCCATCGCGAGCAGCCCGTCGGTGCCCGGGCGGATCGGCACCCACTCGTCGGCGATCGCCGAGTAGCCTGTGCGCACCGGGTTCACCGACACGAACTTCGCGCCGTTGCGCTTCAGGGTCTCGAGGCCGATCTTGATCGGGTTGCTCGCATGGTCCTCGGCCACCCCCCACATCAGGAAGTACTTCGCCCGCTCCCAGTCGGGCGCACCGAACTCCCAGAACGAGTAGCCGATGGAGTAGAGGCCCGCGGCCGCGACGTTGACCGAGCAGAAGCCGCCGTGGGCGGCCCAGTTCGGCGTGCCGAACTGCTGCGCCCACAGGCCGGTCAGCGCCTGCATCTGGTCGCGGCCGGTGAAGAAGGCGAGCTTGCGCGGCTCGGTGGCGCGGATCTTGGCGAGCCGTGCGGTCAGCAGGTCGAGCGCGTCGTCCCAGGAGATCGCATCGAAGAGGCCGGCGCCGCGCTCGGTACCCGGGCGCCGGATCATCGGATGGTCGAGCTTCGCCCTCGACTGCTGCTTCTGGATCCCGGCGCTGCCCTTGGCGCAGATCACGCCCCGGTTGACCGGATGCTCGGCCGTGCCCTGGATGAAGCGCAGCGCCGAGCTCGCGGGCCCCTGCGGGGTGGCCGGCGTGTCCTGCAGCGTCACCTGGATGCCGCAGCGGCAGGCGCACATGTAGCAGGTGGTGTACTCGACCCGCTGGCGGCTGCGGTCCTCGAACAGGACGGGATGATCGGCGGCGGGGGTGAGCGGGGTGCGGGCCATGTCCCCGACGATTCTAGGCCCTGCCACACTTCGCCGACGCCCGGAACTGACGATTCCCGGTATCGATATTCCGGATCGTTGCCAACCCGCGCCGCGGGGCGCCCGCTCAGGTCCCCTGCAGCAGCGCTGCGTAGCGCCCCACGTCGACGTTCCCGCCGCTGACCAGCACGCCGACCCGCAGGCCGGCGACCGGCACCGCCCCGGTGAACGCGGCGGCCGCCGCGAGCGCGCCGGTCGGCTCGACCACGAGCTTCATCCGCTCGGCGAAGAAGCGCATCGCCGACACCAGCGCCGCATCCGACACCACCGCCACGCCGGCGGCGCGACGCCTGAGGATCGCGAAGGTGAGCTCGCCCAGGTGCTGTGTCTGCGCGCCGTCGGCGAGCGTGCGCGGCACCTCGATGTGCACGATCCGCCCCTCGGCCAGCGAGCGGCGGCCGTCGTCGCCCGCCTCGGGCTCGACGCCCCACACCGCGCAGCGCGGCGACATCGCCTCGGCCGCGAGCACCGAGCCGGCCGTCAGGCCGCCGCCGCCGAGGCACGACAGCAGCAGGTCGAGCTCGCCCACCTCGTCGAACAGCTCGCGCGCCGCGGTCCCCTGCCCGGCGATCACGTCGCGGTGGTCGTAGGGCGGGATCAGCGTCGAGCCGCGCTCTGCGGCGATGCGCCGGCCGATCGCCTCGCGGTCCTCGGTGTACCGGTCGTAGTGCACCACCTCGCCGCCGTAGCCTTTCGTCGCAGCGACCTTGGAGGCCGGCGCGTCCGAGGGCATCACGATGACCGCCGGCACGGCGAGGAGCGAGGCGGCATACGCCATCGCCTGGGCATGGTTCCCCGACGAGAAGGCCACCACGCCGGCGCGGCGCTGCGCCTCGGGCAGCGCCGCGATCGCGTTGTAGGCGCCGCGGAACTTGAACGCGCCGCCGCGCTGCAGGTTCTCGCACTTGAAGTAGAGCCGCGCGCCGGTCAGGGCGTCGGCGGTGCGCGAGGTCAGCACCGGCGTGCGGTGCGCGACGCCGTCGAGCCGGGCGGCCGCGGCGAGGACGTCGGAGAAGTCGGGAGCGCTCATCGGCCGGATGCTACACCGCGCCATCCGGCCGCAGGCATGGCAGCATGGAGCACCCGCTCCGTGACCAGGCACCCGTCATGACCGATCCGACCCGCCGCGCCCTGCTCCAGACCCTCGCCGCAGGCACCGGCGCCACCGCGTTCGGCGTGCCCATGTCCGTGCTCGCTCAGGCCGCCCGCGGCGGCACCGTGGTCATCGGCAGCCCGCTGCGTCCGCGCCACCTGAACCCGGCGGTGCAGTCGGGCATCGCGACGATGATGCCCGGCGCGCAGATCTTCACCACGCCGATGGGCATCGACGACGACTGGAGGCCGACGCCGATGCTGGCCGAGCGCTGGAGCGTCTCCGAGGACGCGCGCAGCATCACGCTGCACCTGCGCCGCGACGCGGTCTTCCACGACGGCCGTCCGATCACCGCCGAGGACGTGCAGTTCTCGGTCGAGGCGGTGCGCGACAACCATCCGTTCAAGTCGATGTTCGCGCCGGTCAACGCCGTGACCCTGCCGGATCGGCACACCGCGATCATCCGGCTGTCCGAGCCGCATCCGGCGCTCGCGCTCGCGATGACCACCGTGTTCCTGCCGATCCTGCCGAAGCACGTCTACGGCGACGGCCAGCCGCTCGCCACCCACCCGCGCAACGGCAGCAACGTCGTCGGCTCCGGCCCGTTCAAGGTGGCCGAGTTCAAGCCCGGCGAGCACCTGATCCTCGAGCGCTTCGACAGGTTCTTCGTCAAGGACCGCCCGCTGCTCGACCGGCTGATCGTGCGCGAGTACAAGGACTCGGCGAGCCTGCTGCTCGCCTTCGAGCGCGGCGAGGTGGACATCAATGTCTCGCTGTCCGACCCGCGCGACATCGAGCGCGCGAAGAAGGTACCGGGCGCGACGGTGATCTCGTCGGCCGCGCGCGGCATCGGGCCGCTGGTGTGGCTCGGATTCAACTGCCGGCATCCGCAGCTGCAGGACAAGCGCGTGCGCCAGGCGATCTCGTACGCCATCGACCGCGACTTCGCGGTGAAGACGCTGTTCGCCGGCCTGCACAAGCGCTCGACCGGCCCGATCTCCAGCAGCAGCCCGCTCTACTCGGCGGACGTCGAGCCCTACGACCTGAACCTCCAGAAGTCGATGCAGCTGCTCGACGCCGCGGGTCTCAAGCCCGGCGCCAACGGCACCCGGCTGCAGCTCTCGCTCGACGTCGCGCCCGGCACCGCCGACCAGCGCACGCTCGCCGAGTACATGCGCCCGGCGCTCTCGAAGGTCGGCATCGAGGTTCAGCTGCGCGCCTCGCCCGACTTCCCCACCTGGGCGCGTCGCGTCTCGAGCTTCCAGTTCGACATGACGCTCGACTCGGTGTGGAACTGGGGCGATCCGGTGATCGGCGTGCACCGCACCTACCAGAGCAGCAACATCCGCGAGGGTGTCATCTGGTCGAACACGCAGCAGTACGCCAACCCCAAGGTCGACGAGCTGCTCGCGGCGGCCGCGAAGGAGCGCGATCCCGCCCGGCGCAAGGCGCTGTATCGCGACTTCCAGAAGCTGGTGGTCGACGACTGCCCGATCGCCTACCTGATCGAGCCGAACTACGCGGTCGGCTACCGGCGCATCGCGTCGCCGAAAGCCTCGGTGTGGGGCGTGATGTCGCCGCAGCACGAGCTGTCGCCGACCCGGGCCTGAAGCCGGGCCAGGGCGGCGGAGTACCTTCGCGCGATACCGATACCGATACCGATCTCGACCCGAGGCCCCGATGTCCCAGACCGCAGGCAGGACCGTCGTCTACGCCGCCCGCCGCATCCACACGATGGATCCGGCCCGACCGCAGGCCACGCACGTCGCGGTCCGCGACGGCCGGGTGCTCGGCGTCGGCACGCCCGAGACGCTGCGCGGCTGGGGGCCGTTCGACCTCGACGAGCGATTCGCGGGCCGCGTGCTGCTGCCGGGCTTCGTCGAGGGGCACAGCCATGTCGGCGAGGGCACCTACTGGCGCTATGTCTACTGCGGCTTCTTCGACCGCACCGACCCGGACGGCCGCGTCTGGGAGGGTGCCCGCTCGATCGAGGCCGTGGTGGCCCGCCTGCGCGAGGCGCACGCGGCGCTCGCCGACCCGAAGGCGCCGCTGTTCGGCTGGGGGCTGGACCCGCTCTACTTCGGCTCGCGACGCATGACGCGCCACGACCTGGACGCGGTGAGCCCGGAGCGCCCGATCGGCATCGTCCACGCCAGCGGTCACATCACCAACGCCAGCACGGCGGCGCTCGCGCTCGCCGGCTACCTGCGCACCGACCACGACCACCCGGGCATCCCGCTCGACGAGACGCGCCTGCCGATGGGCGAGCTGCGCGGCCCCGAGGCGATGATGCCGGTGCTGCTCAAGCTGGGCGTGGACCGCGCGGCCCTGGCGGGCGACGAGGTCGGGCTGCGCGCGTTCGCGAAGCTCGCGGTACGCACCGGGACCACCACGGCCACCGACCTCGCCACGCCGATCCCGGACGACGCGATCGAGTCGCTGCTGCGGGTGACCGGCGAGGACACCTTTCCGCTGCGCTTCGTGCCGGCGATGCACGTCCGCGGCCACACGCCGAAGGGCGCGGTCGAGCGTGCGATCGGCCTGAAGGCCCGTTCGACGGACCGGCTGCGGCTCGGCCGCGTCAAGGCCCATGCCGACGGCTCGATCCAGGGCTTCACCGCCCGCATGCGCTGGCCGGGCTACCACAACGGTGCGCCGCAAGGCATGTGGTACATCGAGCCCGAGACGCTGCGCGCGCTGTTCGCGCTCGGCCTCGAGCACGGCATCCAGATCCACACGCACACCAACGGCGATGCCGCGATCGACCTCGCGATCGAGAGCCTGGAGTCGGCGCTGCGGGCGCACCCCTCGCCCGACCACCGCTTCGTGCTGCAGCACTGCCAGCTCGCCGACTCGGCGCAGCTGCGGCGCATGAAGGCGCTCGGGCTGTGCGCGAACTTCTTCGCCAACCACCACTTCTACTGGGGCGACGCGCACCACGACCAGACCGTCGGCCCCGACCGCGCCGAGCGGATGAACCCCTGCCGCAGCGCGCAGGACATCGGCGTGGCCTACACGATCCACTCGGACGCGCCGGTGACCCCGCTCGGCCCGCTGCACGTCGCCTGGTGCGCGGTGAACCGGCGCACGGCGAGCGGCCGCCTGCTCGGCGCGCACGAGCGCATCCCGGTCGCCGACGCGCTGCGCGCGATCACGCTGGGGGCGGCCTGGACGCTGCACCTCGACGGCGAGATCGGCTCGATCGAGTGCGGCAAGCGCGCCGACTTCGCGGTGCTCGAGGACGACCCGCTCGAGGTCGCCCCCGAGGCGCTGAAGGACGTCGGCGTCTGGGGCACCGTACAGGGCGGGCGCCTCTTTCCGGCCGGCGGCGCCTGAGCCGGCGATGCTCTCCACGGTCGTCGTAGGCGGCTACCTCGGCGCGGGCAAGACCACGCTGGTGAACCGCATGCTGCGCGGTGCGGCCGGCCGGCGGATCGCGGTGGTGGTCAACGACTTCGGCGAGATCGGCATCGACGCGGACCTGATCGAGTCGCGCGACGGCGACGTGCTGAACCTAGCCGGCGGCTGCGTGTGCTGCGCCGTCGGCAGCGACCTCGTCGCCGGGCTGATGGCCCTGCCCGGACGGATCGCGCCGCCCGACGTGGTGCTGATCGAGACCAGCGGCGTGGCGCTGCCGGGCGCGGTCGCGCGCGCCGTGCGGCTGGTACCGGGACTCGATGCCGACGGGGTCGTGGTCGTGGCCGACGCCGAGACGATCCGCACGCGTGCCGACGACCCCTGGGTCGGCGACACCGTGCGCCAGCAGCTCGCCGACGCCGACCTGCTGGTGCTGAACAAGACCGACCTCATCGCGCCCGAGGCCCTCGGCGCGCTGCACGCCTGGCTCGCCGAGGCCGCGCCGCGCGCCGTCCGCCTCGACGCGGTCGACGCGGACGTGCCGCCGGATGCGGTGATCGGTGCGGTGATCGGCACGAGACTCGGCGCCTGGCCCGGTGCCGGGCTCGACGCGGTGGCGCCTCACCGCACCCCGGCGCCGACCCGGATCGCCCCGCCCCGCCCCGCTGCGGCCGACTACGAGACACGCCTCGTCGCGCCCGCCGGACCGCTCGACCCGCAGGCCCTCGCCCGGCAGCTCGCCGACCCGGCGCTCGGCCTGCTGCGCGCCAAGGGCGTGGTGCGCGACGCCGAGGGCGCCGCCTGGGTGGTGCAGGCAGTGGGCGCGCGCGTACGCGTCACGCCCGCCGTGCCCGGCACGCCCGCCGCCGACCCGGCCCTGCCGTCCCGGCTCGTGCTGATCGGCCGACGCGGCGCACTCGATGCCGCAGCGATCCACGCCGTGCCGGGGCTGCGCCCCCTCGACGTGCCGCGCGGCTGAGCCCCCGGACGCGGCGGTACACTGGCCCACGCATGTCCGTCCTCGCCCTCCTCCTCAAGCGCCTCGCGTACGCCGGCGGACTGATCTTCGCGGTCCTCACGATCAACTTCGTGCTGATCCACGCCGCGCCCGGCGACCCGGCGATGGTCATCGCCGGCGAGATGGGTGGCGCCGACCAGGCCACGCTCGCCTCGATCCGCAAGACCTACGGGCTCGACCGGCCCCTGCCCGAGCAGTACGCGACCTACGTCGGCCGCGCGCTGCGGGGCGACCTCGGCCAGTCCTACCTCTACAACGTCGCGGTCACCGACCTGATCCTGCAGCGGCTGCCGGCGACCGTGCTGCTGGTGGCCACCGCGCTGCTCGCGGCGATCGTCGTGGGCACCGCGGTCGGCGTCTGGGCCTCGCGCCGCCCGCAGGGCCTGGGCAGCAGCGCGGTCACCGTGCTGTCGCTCGTCGGCTACTCGATGCCCACCTTCTGGACCGGCATCCTGCTGGTGATCCTGTTCGGCAAGGTGTTCCCGATCATGCCGATCGCAGGCATGCGCGACGTGCGCGTCTTCGGAGGCTGGTGGGTCACCTCGCTCGACGTGCTGCACCACCTGGTGCTGCCGGCGTTCACGCTGGCGATCGTCTACATGGCGCAGTACAGCCGCCTGTCGCGCGCCAGCATGCTCGAGGTGCTCGGCGCCGACTACGTGCGCACGGCGCGCGCCAAGGGGCTGTCCGAACGGGTCGTCGTCTGGAAGCACGCGCTGCGCAACGCGCTGATGCCGGTGGTCACCATCGCCGGGCTGCAGTTCGGCAACCTGGTGTCCGGCGCGGTGCTGGTCGAGACGGTCTTCTCCTGGCCGGGGCTGGGCACGCTGGCCTTCGACTCGATCCTCGGGCGCGACTATCCGACGCTGCTCGGCGTGCTGTTCTTCTCCTCGGTGCTGGTGATCGTCGCCAACCAGCTCACCGACCTCGCCTACCGCTGGATCGACCCGAGGCTGAGGAGCCGCTGACCCGATGTCCGCACCGATGTCCGCTCCGCCCTCGCCCTCGCCCTCGCCCTCGCGCGAGGCCTGGCGCGTGTTCCGCCGCAACCGCGCTGCGGTGCTCGGCCTGGCGATGCTCGCGCTGGTGATCGTCACGATGGCGCTCGGCCCGACGCTCTGGCCGGTGCCGCCCTTCGACATCGTCGGCGCCCCGTTCACGCCCCCCTTCGAGCAGGCCGCGCTGCCGCTGGGCACCGACTACCTCGGCCGCGACATCCTCGCCGGCATGGCGGTCGGCGGCCGCGCGACCCTCGCCGTCGGGCTCGCCGCGGCGGCCATCACCGTCACCATCGGCCTGACCGTCGGCGCGCTCGCGGGCTACCTCGGCGGTTGGGTCGACGAGCTGCTGTCGCGGCTCACCGAGGTCTTCCAGGTCATGCCCTCGCTGCTGTTCGCGATGGTGCTGATGACGCTGTTCTCGCCCTCGCTCGGCACCGCGGTGCTGGCGATCGGGCTGGTCGCC
>JBIIPQ010000086.1:0-13549 GCA_044342535.1 Burkholderiaceae bacterium | reverse complement strand
CCATCGCGGCATGCACCGCGTTGCGCGCCATGTTCCAGCAGTAGATGCTGTCCGACGGGCAGGCCGGGACGCTTCGGATCGCGTAGCTCGGGTCGATGTACTTCACCGTCACCTCGCGCCCGCGCGTGGCGAAGTGCTCGCCCAGCCGGTCACGCAGGAAGGTGCCGATGTCCTTGAGCCGGGCATTGCCGCTCTTGTCCGTCGCGGCCCCGCCCACGGGCGAGGCGATCTGCTCCTGCGCCGCGCCCTCGGCCACCACGATCACTGCATGGCCCTTGCGGTCGAGGATCTTGGACAGGTGCGTGTACACCGTCGACGCATCGGCGAGCGACACCGGCACCTCCGGGATCATCACCAGGTCCACCTCGGTGGAGGCCAGCGCCGCCTGGCACGCGAGGAAGCCCGAGTGCCGGCCCATCAGCTTCACCAGCCCGATGCCGTCCTTCGCGCCCGTGGCCTCGACGCGCGCGCTGCGGATCACATCGACCGCCGCCGAATACGCGCTCACGAAGCCGAAGCTGCGGTCGATGAACGGGATGTCGTTGTCGATGGTCTTCGGGATGCCGACGACCGAGATCTTCACGCCGCGCCGCGCGATCTCCGCCGTCACCTCGAGCGCGCCGCGCAGCGTGCCGTCGCCGCCGACCACGAACAGGATGCCGATGCCGTTGGCCTCGAGGTTGTCGACCACCTCGCCGATGTCCTGCTCGCCGCGCGAGGAGCCGAGCATCGTGCCGCCGTCGTGGTGGATGTGCGCCACCACCTCGGGCGTGAGCGGCACCGGCACGTGGCCGTGACGGGCGATCAGCCCCTCGTAGCCGAAGCGGAACCCCAGGATGTGCCGCACCCCGTAACCGTACGACAGCTCCAGCACCAGCCCGCGCACGACGTTGTTCAGGCCCGGGCACAGGCCGCCGCAGGTGACGATGCCCACGCGCACCGTGCGCGGGTCGAAGAAGATCCGGTCACGCGGGCCGGCCAGCTCGAAGGCCGCGCGCTCACCCGCATCGGCGTCGCTGCGGATCGCGGAGACCGCGTCGTCGAGCAGCACCTTGTCGGCCGCGCCCACGTAGCGCAGCGCCGAGTCGCCGAGGTGGCGCGCCACGGGCGAGGGCAGCAGCGCGCGCCCGAGGTCCTTGATCGCGACGTCGCGCGGGGTGAGGGGGGCGCCGAGCAGGGCTTCGGCGCCGTCGTCGGCGGAGGCGCTCATCGTGTCAGCCCGTGTTGCGCAGGCCCGCAGCCACGCCGTTGATCGACAGGTGGATGCCGCGCTGCACGCGCGGGTTCACCGGCTCGCCGGCCGGGCGCTGCCGGTAGCGCCGCATCAGCTCCACCTGCAGGTGGTTCAGCGGATCGAGGTAGGGGAAGCGGTGCTCGATCGCGCGTGCGAGCGCCGGGTTCGCGGCGAGGCGCCGCGCATCGCCGCTGATGCGGGCCAGCGCGTCGTCGGCCGCCTCGTGCTCGGCGACGATCGCGGTGAACACCTTCCTGGCGAGCTTGCGGTCGCCCACCAGCTCGAGGTAGCGCGACGCGATGCCCAGGTCCGTCTTGGCCAGCACCATGTCGAGGTTCGACATCAGCGTCCGGAAGAACGGCCACTCCTTCATCATCCGGCGCAGGAGCGCCAGGCGCGCATCGTGCTGCGCCGGGTCCGCATCGAGGTACTGGCGCACCGCGGTGCCGAAGCCGCACCAGCCCGGCAGCGCGATCCGGCACTGCCCCCAGGAGAAGCCCCAGGGGATCGCGCGCAGGTCCTCGATCGCGCGGGTGGCCTTGCGCGAGGCCGGCCGCGAGCCGATGTTGAGCTCGGCGATCTCGCGGATCGGCGTGAGCTCGAAGAAGAAGTCGGTGAAGCCCGGCGTCTCGTAGACCAGCGTGCGGTAGGCCGCCATGCTCGCCACGGAGAGGGCCTGCGCGGTCTCGAGGAAGGCGCGCGGCGCGGGCTTGGTCGGATGCAGCAGCGTCGCCTCGAGCGTCGCCGCCACCAGCGTCTCCAGGTTCTGCCGGCCGTTGGCCGGGTTCGCGTACTTCGACGAGATCACCTCGCCCTGCTCGGTCAGCCGGATCTGTCCGTTCACCGTGCCCGGGGGCTGCGCGAGGATCGCGTGGTAGCTCGGTCCGCCGCCGCGGCCCACCGTGCCGCCCCGGCCGTGGAAGAGCCTGAGCGTCACGCCGTGGGATTCACGCAGGGGCCCGAAGAACTCCAGCAGCGCCACCTCCGCCCGGTACAGCTCCCAGTTCGACGTGAAGAAGCCGCCGTCCTTGTTGCTGTCGCTGTAGCCGAGCATCACGTCCTGCTCGGCGCCCGAGCGCACGATCATCGCCTGCACGCCCGGCAGCGCGTAGTAGGCGCGCATGATCGGCGCGGCATTGCGCAGGTCGCCGATGGTCTCGAAGAGCGGCGAGACGATCAGGTCCGCCACCGCGCCGTCGTCCAGCGTGCCGCGCAGGAGGCCCGCCTCCTTCTGCAGCAGCAGCACCTCCAGCAGGTCGCTCACGTCCTCGGTGTGCGAGATGATGTAGTGGCGGATCGCCTGCCGGCCGAAGCGCGCGAGCTGCACCAGCGCCAGGTCGAAGATCGCGAGTTCCGAGCGCGCATGGTCCGAGTACACATGGCCGCGCACCCGCAGCCCGCGGGCGTCGTTCAGCAAGGACAGCAGCAGCGTGCGCCGCTCGGCCTCGGGCAGCGCCGAGTAGTCGGGCGCGATGCGCGCCACCTGCAGCAGCTCCGCCACCACCGCTTCGTGCTTGTCCGAGGACTGGCGCAGGTCCACCGTCGCGAGGTGAAAGCCGAAGACCTGCACCGCGCGGATCAGCGGCGCCAGACGGCCTGCGATCAGCGCGCGGCCGTGGTGCTTGGACAGCGAGTCCTCGATCGTGCGCAGGTCGGCGAGGAATTCGTCCGCCCCCGCGTACGGGGCCTGCCGCGCCACCGCATGGCGCAGCGCCTCGGTGCCGGTCAGCGCGTGCAGCGTGCCCGCCAGCCGTGCGTAGATCCCCACCAGCGCGCGCCGGTAGGGCTCGTCCGAGCGGTGCTCGTTCGGGTCGGCCGAGCGCTCGGCGAGCTGCTGCATCTCCGGCGTGATCCGCACCAGCAGCGTCGACAGCGACAGCTCCGCGCCCAGCTCGTGCACCTCCGTCAGGTAGAAGCGCAGCACCGTCTCGGCCTGGCGCGCGAGCGCCACGTCGAGGGTGGCGGCCGTCACGTTCGGATTGCCGTCGCGATCGCCGCCGATCCAGTTGCCCATCCGGAAGAAGCTCGCGATCTCGTGGCCCGGCAGCGCCTCCTCGATCTCCGCGTACATCCGCGGGATCTGCGGCAGGAAGGTCGAGCGGTAGTACGACAGCGCGTTCTCGATCTCGTCGGCCACCGTGAGCTTGGTGTAGCGCAGCATCCGCGTCTGCCAGAGCTGCGTGACGCGGGCGCGCAGCGTCGCCTCGTTGCGGGCCAGGTCGCGCGGCATGGCCAGCGTGTCGCGCTCGGCCACCAGCTCCGCGATCGCGCGCTCCGCGTCCAGCAGGCTCTTGCGCTGCACCTCGGTCGGATGCGCGGTCAGCACCGGCGAGATGTACGCATGGCGCAGCGTCTCCACGATGTCGGCCGCGCGCACGTCCTTGGCCGCCAGCCGATCGAAGGTCAGCGCCAGCGAGCCCTCCTGCAGCGTGCCCGCGCGCGCCATCTCCTCGCGGCGACGGACCGCATGCCGATCCTCCGCGATGTTGGCCAGGTGCGAGAAGTAGGAGAAGGCGCGGATGACCGAGACGGTCTGGTCGGTGGTGAGGCTCTTGAGGAGGCGGCTCAAGGCCTTCGTCGCGGCCTTGTCCTGCTTGAGGCGGCCGGCCACCGAGAGCTGGCGGACGCGCTCCACCAGCTCGTAGGCGTCGCGGCCTTCCTGCTCGCGGATCGTCTCGCCGAGGATGCGGCCCAGCAGCCGGATGTCGCGGATCAGCGGGTCGCGTTCGGGGGGGGCCGCGGGCGTCGAGGCCTTCGGGGGGCGGCGGGGCGCGAGGGGTGCGTTCACGGCGATGGGTTCTCGAGGTCGGAAGCGGGTCAACTGCATGCAAGAATCGCGCCATGAGCGGCGGGCGAGCTGCCAGTGGCCGACGCATCGGTTACGGCGTCATTGAGGACGGACTCGCTAGAATCGGCTGACCCCAGATGCGCCGCGCACCGCGGCGCGCACCCACAAGGAGACCCACCACATGGCGAGCCATGCGACCGGAGACGGCGGGATCCCGCCGCGCGACGCGGCCCAGCGCGGACTGAAGCGGATCATGACGGTCGGCGGGGCCTACGGGCTGCGCAACTATACCGTCAAGGACCTGCGCGACGCGAAGGGCCAGCGCGTGCTGACCGAGACGCTGCCGTTCTCGCCCGAGGAGGCAGCGGCGGCCGAGGAGGCCGGCATCGACACGATGAAGTGCCGCTTCGATCCGGCCAACCCCGGCCCGGCGATCGCGATCCGGCAGGCGGCGCCGAAGACCTTCATGGCCGCCTCGGTGCCGCTGGTCGCCGCCGCGACCGCCGACGAGGCGGTGCGGCTCGGCTACGAGGCGATGAAGGCGGGCTTCGACGCGGTGATGTGCCAGTGGAGCCCGCGCCTCATCGAGGCCGCCGCCGAGGCCGGCATCCCGGTCCAGGGTCACGCCGGCCTCGTTCCCCGCCGCAGCACCTGGACCGGCGGCCTGCGTGCGGTCGGCAAGACCCTCGATGAGGCGCTGTGGGTCCACGACCAGGTCAAGCGGCTCGAGTCGGCCGGCGCGTACGCGGTCGAGATCGAGGTGATCCCCGAGGCCCTCCTCGCGGAGATCTCGACGCGCACGACGTTGCTGACCTCGTCGATCGGCGCCGGCAGCGGCGGCGACATCCAGTTCCTGTTCGCCGAGGACATCCTCGGCAACAATCCGCCGCCCTATCCGCGCCACTCGAAGCAGTACCGCCGCCTGTACGAGATGAAGGCGGCGATGCAGCGCGAGCGGGTCGCCGCGTTCCAGGAGTACATCGCCGACGTGCGCACCGGCGCGTTCCCCGAGCCCCGGCACGTGGTCGCGGCGCCCGACGGACTGATCGACGCGTTCGTCGAGCGGGTCGGTCGCGGCTGAGGACGCGCCGAGCGGTCGGTGATCCGGACGGGGTTGCCGACCACGGTGCGGTGATGCGGTCCGGCGACGCCGGCCGCGAGCCGTACGGGGACCGATCGCTGACCTACACTGCGGCAACGACACCCAGCCTTCGTCGGCACGAGGAGACGACCGATGCCTATCGCCCAGGCCGCCGGGGCCCGCATCCACTACGAGGAGGTCGGCCGCGGCACGACGATCGTGTTCGCCCACGAGTTCGGCGCGGACCTTCGCGAATGGGAGGCGCAGCTGCGGTTCTTCTCGCGCGGCCACCGGTGCATCCGCTACAACGCGCGCGGGTATCCGCCCTCGGAGGTTCCCGCGGATCCGGCGCAGTACGGCTGGGAGCAGGCGCGCGACGACCTGCTCGCCGTGATGGACGCGGCCGGCGTCGAGCGCGCGCACGTGGTCGGGCTGAGCATGGGCGGCTACGCGGCACTCGCGTTCGCGCTGGCGTATCCGCAGCGGTGCCTGTCGATCGTCCCGTCGGCGGCGGGCTCGGGCTCGATCCTCGACGCGGCGCAGCTCGAGGCCTGGCGGCAGGACTGCCGGATGACCGGCCAGCGGATGATCGACGCGGGCATGGACGGCCCGTCGCACGACATCGGTCACGGCCCCACGCGCATCCAGCTCAAGCACAAGGATCCGCTCGGCTGGCAGGACTTCGTCGACCATCTGCGCGAGCACGCGGGCCCGGGCTCGGGCCTCACGATGCAGCGCTACCAGGGCGGACGGCCGACGGTCTACGCGTTCGAGGAGGGGCTGCGCCGCTGCGAGGTGCCGGCGCTGCTGATCGTCGGCGACGAGGACGTGCCGTGCCTGGCGCCGAACCTGTTCCTCAAGCGCACGATGCCGCGGGCGCAGCTGGCGGTGGTACCGGCCACCGGGCACGCGGTGAACCTGGAGGAGCCGGCCACCTACAACGCGCTGGTGGCGAGGTTCATCGCGCAGGTGGAGGGCGGGCGGCTGCCGCCGCCGGCACCGGTGCATCCGTGAGCGGGACCGCGGCAGCGGGTGCGGGTGCGGGTCACGATCCTCGCCTCGATCCCGGGCTCGGGCCTGATTTCAGGCGTGCAGGCCCGGGGCGGCGGCCTGGGATCCAACGGTGCAGCCGCGACCGTGGCAGCGACCGGGTGCGGGCGCTGCGGGCGGACTGACTCAGACCCGTTCGCCCTCCAGCACCACGCAGCGCCGATCCACCTCGGCGATCGAGCCCGCGCCGAGGTGCGCCAGCGTCACGTGCATCTCGTCGAAGAGGATCCGCAGGCAGCGGCGCACGCCCTCCGCGCCCCCTGCCGCCGCGCCGTACAGGGTCGGGCGGCCGATCAGCACCGCGGTCGCGCCGAGGGCGATCGCCTTGACGATGTCGCCGCCGCGCCGGAAGCCGCTGTCGACGAACACCGGCATCCGCTCGCTCGCGATGCCGCCCCAGTCGGCCATCGCGCGGATCGACGAGCTCACGCCGTCGAGCTGGCGCCCGCCGTGGTTCGAGATCACGATGCCGTCGGCGCCGCGGTCGGCGGCGGTGAGGGCGTCGTCGAGCGACAGCAGGCCCTTGACCAGGATCGGCCCGCGCCAGCGCGCGCGCAGCCAGTCGATCACGTCCCAATCCAGCGACTGGTCGAGCTGACTGTTCATCAGCGCGGCATGCGACATCGCATCGCCTGGCCTGGGTGTACCGTCGAAGTTGCGCATCGTCGGCACGCCGTGGCGCGCCAGCCCGAGACACCAGGCCGGGTGCATCGCGAAATCGATCACGCTGCGCGGCGTGAGCCGCAGCGGGATCGTGAAGCCGCTGCGCCAGTCGCGTTCGCGCTTGCCGACCACCGGCACGTCGACGGTCAGCACCAGCGTCTCGTAGCCGGCCGCCGCCGCCCGCTCGATCAGACCCTCGGTGATCGAGCGGTCCTTGAACACGTACACCTGGAACCAGCGCCGCCCGGGCCCGACCGACGCGACCTCCTCGATGGTGTTGCCCGAGCTGGTGCTGAGCACGAACGGAATGCCCGCCGCCGCCGCCTCGGTGGCGAGGTGCAGGTCGGCGTCGTGGCGGGTCATGGTGGCGAGGCCCGTCGGCGCGATGATCAGCGGCGCACCCGCCGGTGCACCGAGCATCGTCGTGTCGAGTCGCGTCGCCCGCAGCCCGCGCAGGAAGCGCGGCACGAGGCACACCCGGTCGAAGTCCGCGAGGTTGGCACGCAGCGTGCGCTCGTCGGTCGCGGCGCCGTCGATGAAGTCGAACACCGCGCGCGGCAGCCGCGCGCGCGCCATCGTGCGCAGGTCCTCGACCGAGATCGCCCGGGAGACGTCCATCGTCGCGGGGTCCGTGCCGCTCAGCGCCGTGCCGCGCCCATCAACGCATCGGGCAGGGCGGTGACGAGCGGGGGGAACACCGTGATCAGCAGCAGCACGACGACGAGCGGCACGAGGAACGGCGCCGTCGCCCGCACGACCTCGTCGAAGCTCAGCCCCGAGATGTGCTGCATCACGAACAGGATCATCCCGAAGGGCGGCGTCATCAGACCGATCATCAGGTTGAGCACCATCACCACGCCGAAGTGGACCGGGTCGATGCCGAGCTTCACGGTCACCGGCAGCAGGATCGGCGTGAGGATCAGCAGCGCGACCGTCGAGTCGAGGAAACAGCCGACGATCAGCAGCAGCACGTTGATGATGAACAGCATCACGAGCGGGTTCGTCGTGATCGAGAGCAGGATCTCGGCGATCTGACCGGTCATGCCCGAGCGCACCAGCACCCAGCCGAACAGCGACGAGGTGGCGATCACGAAGCCGATGACCGCGGTCTCGCGGGCCGATTCGACGAAGACCTGGAGCAGCTCGCGCGGGCCGAGTTCGCGCAGCGCGAAGATGCCGATCAGCAGCGCGTAGAACACCGCCACCGCGGCCGCCTCGGTCGGCGTGAACACACCGCTCCAGATGCCGCCGAGCAGGATCACCGGTGTCATCAGCGGCAGGAACGCGTCGACGAAATGCTTGGCCGCGGTCACCCAGCCCGGGAATGCCTGGCGCGGATAGTTCTCCCGCCTGGACATCCACCCGACCATGATCATCAGCGCGACGGTCATCAGGAGGCCAGGCACCACGCCGCCCAGGAACAGGCGCCCGACCGACACGCCCGAGACGAACGAGAACACGATCATCGGCACCGACGGCGGGAAGATCGGGCCGATGATCGATGACGCGGCGGTGACCGCGATGCTGAACTTCTTGGGGTAGCCGGCCTTCTTCATCGCGGCCATCTCGATCTGGCCGAGGCCGGTCGCGTCGACCACCGCCGCCCCCGACATTCCCGAGAAGATGAGGCTCGCGACGACGTTCGCCTGCGCGAGGCCGCCGGGCAGGAAACCGACCAGCGTGTCGGCGAACCGGAAGATCTTGTGCGTGATCCCGGCGGTGTTCATCAGCTTCGCGGCCAGGATGAACAGCGGGATGCCGAGCAGCACGAAGTTCTGCAGGCCGAACTGCGAGCGCATCGACAGGATCGAAGGCGAGAACGGCATGTTCGAGGCGAGCAGCGACGCGAACGCCGACAGCCCGAGCGCGAACGCGACCGGAACGCCCACCAGCAGGAGCACCGCCAGGCTCAGTGTGAGCACCGCGACCATCATGGCGTCGACCCCGCTTCGATCGGCGGATGCGAGGGCGGCGGCGGCGGCGCGCGCCACGCGCGGACCAGCAGCCGCAGCAGGTAGCCGATCATCACGATCGACGACAGCATCAGGCACAGGTACATGTAGCCGACGTTCATCCAGGCGACCGTCGACAGTTCCATGCCCCAGTTCGAGCGCACGTTGGTCCACGCGCCCCACGCGAAGACGACGAGGAACAGGATCGGCAGGGCGAGTTGCAGCAGGCGGCAGGTGCGCCGGCCGCCCGGACCCAGCCTGTCGACGAAGCTGGTGATCGAGATGTGGCCGTCGTCGGCGGTGACCGCGGCCGCACCGATGAAGACCAGGAAGATGAACGCGTACTGGCCGAGCTCCTCCGACCACGATGCCGGGATCCCGAGGATCGTACGGAAGACGACCGCGGCGGCGGTGATGCAGAACAGCGCGAACAGCACCAGCGCGTTCAGCTTCTCGAGCAGCGACTTCAAGGACATGCTCCGGAGTGGCGGAGGCACCCCGTCGCGCGACGGCGACGGGGGTGCGGATGGGCGGCGCGGGGTGCGACGCTCAGCGCAGCGCCGCGCGCACCTTCTCGTAGAACGCAGGGTCGAAATCGGACTTGGCCATCGCCTCGACGGCCGGGCGCACCGCTTCGCGGAACGCGTCCTTGTCGACCGGGATCAGCGTCATCCCGAGCTCCTGCAGCTTCTTGACGATCGGCGCGTCGCCATCGCGGGTGATGGCGTTGGCGACCGCGATCGACTCTTCGATCGCCTTGGTCAGCAGCGCCTGGTCGTCCTTCGACAGCGTCGCCCACCACTTTCCCGACGACAGCAGCCGAGACGCGCCGTGCACGTGCTCGGTCTGGATGAGGAACTTTTGTGCCTCGAAGAACTTGAAGGCGAGGATCGTCTCGGGCGGGTTCTCCTGCGCGGCGACGACTCCGGTCTTCAGCGCCATGTAGGTCTCGGCGAAGGCGATCGTCGAGGGCAGCGCACCCAGGCTCTCCCAGACCTTGTACCAGGCCTTGATCGGGGGTAGCCGCATCTTCAGGCCCTTGACGTCGGCCACCGTGCGGATCGGCTGATTGGCGGTCAGATAGCGGGCACCGCGGTACATGATGCCGTCGGTCCGAACGCCGCGCTCCTTCTCGATCATCGCGGACAGCTCGCGCCCCGGGCCGGCCCAGAACTTCCAGAAGTCCGCCTGGCTCGAGAAGAGGTACGGCACCTCGGACATGAAGTAGCGCGGGAAGAACGCAGCGATGTCGCCGGTGCCGACCGCGCCGAACTCCACCGAGCCCTGCGACAGCAGCTCGAAGGTCTGGCGCTCGTCGCCCATCGTGCCGGACTTCGTGATCACCACGTCGATGCGGCCGTTCGAGCGCTGCGCGGCCAGCTCCTTGAGCTTGGCGAGCGCGACGTCGGTGGGCGAATCGGGCGGGTATACGGAGGCGACGTTGATCGTGAGCTTCTTGCCCTGCGCGAACGCGGGCGCGACGCCCATCGCGGCGCCTGCGGCGAACGCGCCACCGAGCAGCCGGGTGGCCTGTCTTCTGTGCATGGTGTCTCCCCTCTTCGGTGGGCCGTGCGGCGGCGGATGGCCGCCGTGATCGGCGTGCAGCATCGCTGAGGTACGATATCAGTCATCATACAACCTCGCAACATCGCCGAGCCGCGAGGTGCCTAAGGCCATGAACGATCCCCGTCCCGCCACCCGTCCCGCCAGCGCCGACGCTACGTCCGGGTTCCGATTCGCGGCGCTGCCCCAGCGCCAGAGCCTCGTCGGGACGGTAGTCGAGCAGCTCGCCCGCCAGATCGAGTCGGGCGCGGCCGCGCCGGGCTCGCGGCTGCCCGCCGAGAGCGAACTGTGCCGCCAGTTCGCCGTCAGCCGCACCGTCGTGCGCGAGGCCGTGGCGCGGCTCAAGGCCGATCAGCTGGTCGAAACGCAGCCCGGGCTCGGGCTCTTCGTCGTCAGGCGTGCGCCCGGGCAGGGCGTGCTGCGGCTGAATCCGTCCGAGGGCAGCACCGCGGAGCGCGCCCGCGAGCTCCTCGAGTTCCGCGCCGGCCTCGAGGCCGAGGCGGCGCGGCTCGCCGCACTGCGACGCACCGACGACGACATCGCCGCGATCCGGGCCGCGTTCGCGCGCATCGAGGAGGCCGAGCGGGCAGGCGGCATCGGCGGCGTCGAGGACCTCGCGCTCCACATGGCGATCGCGCGGGCCGCCAAGAACGCCTACATCGTCCAGGTGCTGCAGTTCCTGTCCGATTCGCTGCGCGACTCGATCTGCCAGAGCCGGATCGTCGCCCAGACGCGGCGCGAGCACCTGCAGGCCGCGCGCAACGAACACGCCCGCGTGGTCGACGCGATCATCGCCGGCGACCCCGACGCCGCGACGCTGCAGATGCGCGTGCACCTCGGCAACGGCGAGCGTCGCCTCCCGAGGGGCGCCGTCCCCGCGCCCGGATCGCCCGGCGCTCCGTCACCCCTTCCAACGACGAGGAGACCCCGATGAAGGTCACCGCGCTCGAGACCACGCGCCTCGATGCATTCCCGAACATCCTCTGGACCCGCGTGCACACCGACGAGGGTCTGACCGGCCTGGGCGAGACTTTCTACGGCTCGCACTCGGCCGAGGCGCACGTCCACCAGACCATCGCCCCGTACCTGATCGGCAAGGATCCCCGCAACATCGAGCGCCACCAGCTGCACCTGACCGGCTACGTCGGTTTCGTGGGCAGCAGCGCCGAGACCCGCGGCCGCTCGTCGGTCGACATCGCGCTGTGGGATCTGCTCGGCAAGTCGGTCGGCCTGCCGCTGTGCGACCTGCTGGGCGGGCGGGTGAAGGACTCGGTGAGGGTCTACAACACCTGCGCCGGCTACAGCTACGTGCAGACGCGGCCCACGCAGGGCACCGACAACTTCGGGCTGAACGCGAAGAAGGGGCAGTACGAGGACCTGCAGGGCTTCCTCGAGCGGGCCGACGAGGTGGCGCTGAGCCTGCTCGACATGGGCATCGATGCGATGAAGATCTGGCCGTTCGACTATGCGGCCGAGCAGAGCAACGGGCAGTACCTGTCGAGCGCGGAGCTGAAGAAGGCGCTCGAGCCGTTCGAGAAGATCCGGCGCGCGGTCGGCGACCGGATGGACGTGATGTGCGAGCTGCACTCGATGTGGAACCGGCCGCAGGCGGTGCGCATCGCGCGCGCGCTCGAGCCCTACGACCCGCTGTGGGTCGAGGACCCGGTGATGATGGACCACATGGACGCGATCGGCGAAGTCGCGCGCTCCACACGCTCGCCGATCGCGGTCGGCGAGACGCGCGGCATGGCGGCCGACTACAAGTACCTGCTCGACCTGAACGCATTGAGCCTCGTCATCATGGACATGGCGTGGTGCGGCGGCGTGTCCGAGGCGCGCAAGATCGCGACGCTCGCGCAGACCTACAAGGTGCCGGTCGCCTTCCACGACTGCACCGGCCCGGTGGTGCTGACCGCGTCGACGCACATGGCACTGCATGCGTCGAACTGCTTCGTGCAGGAGATCGTGCGTGCGTTCTACTACGGCTGGTACGGCGACGTCGTCACCGGCCTGCCGCCGATCTCGGCCGGGCGCATCACGGTGGGCGACGCGCCGGGCCACGGCGTCGCGTTGCAGCCCGACCTCGACAAGCGCCCCGGCTTCCACCGGCGCACGACCACCGCGAAGGACCTGTGATGAGCCTCGCTCCGCTGAACCTCGTGCTGCTCGGCGAAGGCGTCACCGCCCACCTGCACCGCCTGCAGGCCAAGGCCGACTTCCCTTACACCGTCACTTGCGTGTCGAACGCGGCACCGGCCGCCGAGCGCGACGCGGCGATTGCCGCGGCCGACGCCGCAGTGGTGACCGCGTTCGGATTTCCGGCGCCGGGCGCCTCGCGCCTGAAGCTCGTGCAGGTGCTGGGCGCCGGCTGGGAGAAGGTCGATCCGGCCGGCCTGCCCGCGACCACCACCGTGTGCAACGCGTTCGGCCACGTGCGTGCGGCGGCCGAGTACGCGCTGATGACGATGCTGATGTGGACCCATCGCTGGAAGGAGGTCGAGGACGCCTTCCGGGGCGGCTCCTGGCGCTGGAGCGGCGCCGCGGGCGGACCGCTGCGCCACGAGCTCAACAGCAAGACGGTCGGCATCGTCGGCCTCGGCCACATGGGGCGCGAGATCGCCGACCGGCTGCACGGAATGGGCGTGAAGGTCCTCGGCTGCGCCCGCAGCGCCCCGCCCGATACCGGCTCGCTCGCCCGCTTCCACCCGCTGGCCGAGCTCGATGCGTTCGTCGCCGAGTGTGACTTCGTGATCCTCGCCATCGCACTCACGCCCGAGACCACCGGCCTCTTCGACGCCGCACGGCTCGCGAGGATGAAGCGCGATGCAGTGCTGATCAACCTCGCGCGCGGACCCGTCGTCGACGAGCGCGCGCTCTACGAGGCGCTCACCGGCGGCACCATCGCCGGCGCGGTGATCGATACCTGGTGGCGCTATCCGGACGCGTCGAACCCGAACCCGCGCGGCTCGGCATTCCCGTTCCACGAGCTGTCGAACGTGATGATGACGCCGCACTCGTCGCAATGGACCGAGCAGATGATGGACCGGCGCTGGGACATGGTCGTCGCGAACCTGCGTCGGCTGCAGCGCGGCGAGGCCCTGGCGGACGTCGTGCGGCGCGGCGCAGCGTAGCGCCCCGGCGCGCGGGTCAGTCGATCAGACAACATGGTCCCCGCCCGCGATGCGGGGGCGACCATGAATGAGAGGTTGAGGGTGGTC
>JBIIPQ010000085.1:0-13555 GCA_044342535.1 Burkholderiaceae bacterium | reverse complement strand
CTGCGCAAGGAAGTGCCCGGACCGGTTCTGGCCTCGGACATCGAACTGCCGCACGACGTCGAACTGATCAATGCCGGCCATGTCATTGGCAACTTGACGCAAGGCGGCAAGCTCGACATGCAGATCAAGGTCGAGAAGGGCCGCGGCTACGTGCCGGGGACGATGCGCAACCTGTCCGACAGCAAGACCATCGGCCGCATCGTGCTCGACGCGTCGTTCTCGCCGGTGCGTCGCGTGTCGTACGCGGTCGAGAGCGCCCGGGTCGAGAACCGCACCGACCTCGACAAGCTGCTGATCGACGTCGAGACCAACGGCGTGATCGCGCCCGAGGAAGCGGTCCGCCAGGCGGCCCGCATCCTGGTCGAGCAGCTGTCGGTGTTCGCCGCGCTGGAAGGCGCCGAGCCGTCGATCGACGTGCTGGGCACCGGCGGCAACGTGATGCCGATCGGCGCGGGCGGTCTGCGCTCGCCGCAGATCGACCCGATCCTGCTGCGCCCGGTCGACGACCTGGAGCTGACGGTGCGTTCGGCCAACTGCCTGAAGGCCGAGAACATCTACTACATCGGCGACCTGATCCAGCGGACCGAGAACGAGCTGCTGAAGACTCCGAACCTGGGTCGCAAGTCGCTCAACGAGATCAAGGAAGTGCTGGCCTCGCGCGGACTCACCCTGGGCATGCGGCTGGAGAACTGGCCGCCCGCAGGCCTCGAGCGCCCGTAAGCGACCGGCCGGACACGAAGGAACCGAACCATGCGTCACCGTAGCGGACTCCGCAAACTCAATCGCACCAGCTCGCACCGCGAAGCGATGCTGCGCAACATGACCGTCTCCCTGCTCAAGCACGAGGTCATCAAGACCACGCTGCCGAAGGCCAAGGAGCTGCGTCGTGTCGTCGAACCGATCATCACGCTGGGCAAGAAGCCGTCGCTGGCCAATCGCCGCCTGGCGTTCGACCGGATCCGCGACCGCGACATGGTCGTGAAGATCTTCAACGAACTCGGCCCGCGCTACGCGAAGCGCAACGGCGGCTACCTGCGCATCCTGAAGTTCGGCTTTCGCATCGGCGACAACGCGCCGATGGCGCTGGTCGAGCTGCTGGATCGGCCGGACGTCGTCGAGGCGCCGGCCGGCGAGGCGACCGCGGCGGCCTGAGGCCGACGGGGGTTCTCTCTCGCACGGACATCGCGGCGCTCAAGGGCGCCGCGATGCATTTTGGGGTAGCCGTCCCGACACATCCGCCTCGCCGGCGACGCGACGGGCGCGGCACGGCGCGACGCCAGGCCCATGGGAGGCGACATGCAACCGGTGCTCGAAGTCGACGGGCTGGTGAAGGCGTTCGGCGGCCAGCGGGCCGTCGACGGCGTGTCCTTCGCGGTCGAGCCGGGCACGTGCTTCGGGCTGCTCGGCCCGAACGGCGCCGGCAAGAGCACGACGCTCAAGCTCGTGCTGGGGCTGCTGCGCCCGGACGCGGGGCACATCAGGCTGCTCGGCCATCCGGTGCCCGAGCGTGCGCGCGAGGCGCGTGCGCGGGTGGGCGTGGTACCGCAGAATGATCCGCTCGACCCCGACTTCACCGTCGCCGAGAACCTGCTGGTGTTCGGCCGTTACTTCGGCCAGGACGATGCGACCACGCGCGCACGCATCGACCCGCTGCTGGATTTCGCGCAGCTCGCCCCCAAGCGCGACGCGCGGATCCAGGACCTGTCGGGCGGCATGAAGCGCCGCCTCACCATTGCCCGCGCGCTGATCAACGACCCGCAGGTGATCTTCCTCGACGAGCCCACCACCGGGCTCGATCCGCAGGCGCGGCACCTGATCTGGGAGCGGCTGCGGCGTCTGCTCGCCGACGGCAAGACCATCGTGCTGACCACCCACTTCATGGACGAGGCCGAGCGGCTGTGCGACCGGCTCGCGATCGTCGATGCGGGCCGGCCGATCGCCGAGGCCTCGCCCGTCGAGCTGATCCGCCGCGAGATCGAGCCGCATGTGATCGAAGTGTACGGCCCGGGGCGTGCCGCGTGGGCCGCGAGCGCGGGCGCGCTGAGCGATCGGCTGGAGACGGTCGGCGAAACCACTTTCGCCTACTGCCGCGAGCCCGGCCCGCTGCTGGCGTCGTTGCAGCCGCATGCCGAGCTGCGCACACTGCACCGTCCGGCGAACCTCGAGGATGTGTTCCTCAAGCTCACCGGACGCGACCTGCGAGACTGATGCGATGAGCACGCCCGCCACCCACCTCGACGCGCCCGCATCCAGCGCCATCGGACCCGCGCCGGGCCGTTACGCCCCGCCTCGGCTGACGTGGCGCATGGTGCCGGTCATCCGCCGCCACCTGCTGGTGTGGCGCAAGCTCGCGCTGCCGAGCGTGCTGGCCAACATCGCCGACCCGCTGATCACGCTGGTCGCGTTCGGCTACGGGCTGGGCGCGCTGCTGCGCGAGATCGACGGCGTGCCGTACATCACCTACCTCGCGGCTGGCTCGGTGTGCATGAGCACGATGATGGCGGCGAGCTTCGAGTCGCTGTACTCGGCGTTCTCGCGGATGCATGTGCAGCGCACCTGGGACTCCCAGCTCAACGCGCCGCTGCTGCTCGACGACGTGCTCGCGGGCGAGTGGATCTGGTCGGCGATGAAGGCCTGCCTGTCGGGCGTGTCGATCATCCTCGTTGCGGTCGCGCTCGGCGTCTCGCGCGAGGTGACGCTGATCGGGCTGTTGCCGGTGGTGCTGCTCACCGGTCTGGCCTTCGCCGGCATCGCGCTGTGCGTGAACGCGGTGGCCCACGGCTACGACTTCTTCTCGTACTACTTCACGCTGGTGCTGACCCCGATGAGCTTCGTCTCGGGCGTGTTCTTCCCGGTCTCGCAGCTGCCGGGGTGGCTGCAGGCGGTGTCCGCGTGGCTGCCGCTGTCGGCCGCGATCGAGCTGGCGCGGCCGCTGGTGCTGGGTGACGCGCCCGACGCCGCGCTGCGGCCGGTGGCGGTGCTGCTGGCGTATGCGCTGGGCGGGTTCTGGCTGGCGGCGGTGCTGACCCGGAAGCGCTTCGCGGCCTGAAGATTCGGAGATGGCGCCGCGGCGGCTGAGGCCTGCGGGTGCGTCCTCAGGGCTGCTCGACGAGCATCGAGGCGCGCAGGTGGCGGGCGATCCGCTGCATCGCCGGCCGGCGCGCGGCGTACTGCTCAGGGCTGCAGACGTGGCGCCCGTGGTCGAGCGTCAGCTCGCGCCAGCCGGTGAGCCGATTGCCGGCGAGCGTGTAGGTCGCCTCGAACAGGATGCCATCCTCGTGGCTCACGCGGATCGGCTCCGGCACTCGCCGCAGCTGAAACGCCGAGTCGAATTCGACCTCGAACGCCTCGCGGATGCGCAGCGGCGGGCACACCATGGCCGAGCGGCGCGTGTCGAGCGACTGGTCGCCCAGGTTGCGAAGGATGTACACCGGCAGCGCCACGAGCGGATGGGCCGGGAGGCTGCCCGCCTGCGGGTCGGCGAGCAGCCCGCGGATCTCGCTGAACTCGAGTCTGACCCGCTGGGTCTGGCTCGGATCGCGCATCGTCGGCCAGTCGACGGTGCCGCGTCCCTCGAGCCTGCTGGAGGACAGGATCGCGCGGGCGGTGGCGTCCCCGCCTGCGGGGGCGCGCAGCAGCGCCGCCTTCACCATCGACCCGGCCTCCCCGGTCGCCGACAGGTCGATCGTCGCGCTCGCAGCGCCGTCTCGCCCGATCTTCCAGCGCGTTGCCACGGTGAGCGTGTTGCCGTGCTCGCCCGAGACCGTCGCGGCGGGTGTGCGCAGCAGGCGTGCGCCGTCGGCGAGCGCGACCGCGACCGACTTGTCGCGGACCGCCTGCGGCAGACCGCCGAACGGAATGTCGGCGGCGGTCGGGTCGGCAAAGCGCTGCAGGCCGGGCAGGTAGACGATCACATGGTTCGGCCCGATGCCGACCGGCAGCGGCGTGAAGATCGCATTGGTGTCGAGCAGCGCCGGCACCGCCTCGACGTCGACCGCGCGCAGCAAGGCGATCATCAGCAGCGTCAGGTCCTTGCAGTCGCCGTAGCGGTTGCGCAGGATCGCGTCGACGTCGTGCGGGACCCAGCCGTCGACGCCGTTCCAGACCGCCGCGTAGCGCAGGTTCGCGCGGATCCAGTCGTAGACCGCAGTGGCCTTCGCCTCTTCGGTGCTGCGGTCGCCGACGATGCGCCGCGCGAGCGTCCGGGTGGTGTCGGTGGGCGCGGCCTTCGCATCGACGGCAAGCGCATAGGCCGCGGCGAGCGCGGCGGTGTCCCCGAACGTCGAAGCCAGCACCCGCGGCATCTGCAGCCAGGCGTCGGCGACCGCCGGCTCCAGCGTGGACCTCCCGTCGCTCGCGCCCTCGATCTCCCAGACGTCCGTGCCGTCGGTGCTGCGGCGCGTCCACCGCATCCCGCCGACGTCCACCGCCAGCCCGAGCGACGAGGGCGCCTCGATCCGATAGCGCGCTTCCCTGACCTCCAGGCCGGGCACCAGGAGCGCCTGCATCTGGGCGAATCCGGGCAGCTCGGGGCGGTGACGCCGGACCTCCCAGGCGAGCACGCTGCGGTCCCCGGGGCCCAGGTCCGGGAAGATCACCTGGCGGGTCTCGATCCCGGGGATCGAGATGCCGGGCGCACCGGGCAGATCGAGCCCGAGTTGCGCCGTGATGCCGTCCGGACCGACCGGGATCCGGGTGCCGTCGGCCTTGAGCGTATGGGCCTCGACCAGCGTCATCGTCTCGACGTCACGGTTGAAGCGGATCTGGCTGCGGCCGATCTCCGTGGCGCCTTCGCGGGTCAGGGCCGTGGCTTCGAGACGGTGCGTACGTGTCGCGAGGGCATCCGGGGCGATCCGGATCGTCGCCTCGATCCGGTCGAAGCGCAGGTGCTGGTGGGCCGTGCCCTGCGCAGCGGCCAAGGCGGCGTGGAGCCCGGCCAGGACTGCGAGCACCGCGCGCGACCAGCGGCCGAAAAGGGGTCCACGAGGCATGTGCGTCTCCGTACGTCCGGGCGGCGGGCCCGGCGCGGATCGCGCCCGGGGCGGCCGTGCTCCCGGGAGCATACGGTCCGCCTCCGCGGCCGGAATCAACAGGTCTGACGACCCGGGCAACTGCGGCCGGTCAGGCCGTGAGCATCACCGCTCCGATCGTCGTCCGCGACTCCAGCCGCGACGGAACAGCGTCGGGTTCAGGATCCACCCCGGGTGTATCCTCCGTCTGGCAGCGATCCGGCGCTGTCCCCAGCGCGCGGGACGTGTCACCCGGCCCACTCGCCGCGTCGGCCGAATGCATTGCACCGAACCCGTGTGATGTCTCGACCGGGTGTGTACCAGCACCTCGTCTGCCCGCCGACGCCATCGGGTTTGCGCCGGCGCTTCCGGAAACGGTCGATCGAGTCCGCACCATGTTGCTGGTGACAGCAGGGCGTGTAATTCTCGGTTGACGCACCTGCATGCGATTCGCGTCTGGTGACGCGAGGTTCCCGAACGATGTCCGAATCCCACCACCCCGGAGCGCCGCCCCGGAACATGCCCGACGCGGCTCGGATCCGCGTGCTGATCGTCGAGGACGATCCGCTTCAGATGCGATTGATCGCCGACTCGGTGGCGTCGGACGCGCGACTCGAGCTCGTCGGAACGGCAGCCACCCTCAGAATGGGTCGGGGCATGTTCGACCTGGAGCGACCGGACGTCCTGTTACTCGACCTCGGGCTGCCGGATGGACGAAGCGTGGACCTCATCCGCCACGCGACACAGACCGCGCCGGACTGCGACGTGGTCGTCGTCACCATGCACACCGACGACGAAAGCGTCGTCGACAGTCTCGCCGCAGGCGCGGCCGGGTACATCGCCAAGGATGCCATGCCTGACGAGCTGGCACGGGCCGTGCTCGAGGTGAGGGCGGGCGGTGCGCCGATCACGTCCGCGATCGCCCGGCGGGTGCTGCGCCGCTTCCGGAGCATCGCCGCGTCGGGCGGATCGGTGGCGCTCGGAGCGGCGACGGAAGCGGTCGGCTCGAATCCCGTAGGGGGCCCGGATGACGCGGGCACGCTGCTGTCGACCCGGGAGTTGCAGGTGCTGAACCTCTGTGCAAAAGGGCTGAGCTTCGGCGAAGTCGCCGCCGTGCTGGAGCTCTCGCTCAACACGGTGCAGACCTACATGAAGCGCATCTACCGCAAGCTGGCGGTCGGTTCGCGTGCAGAGGCCGTGTTCGAGGCGCAGCAGTTGGGGCTGATCTAGGGTCGGGGCCACCATGCGACCAGGAGTGACCGAGGGCGCCGTCACCGGGACCGGGCGGCTGCCCGCGAGCCGACGGCATAACGAGGCGGTCGACCCGGGCCGGATCGAACGCAGAGCACTGCAGACCTGGATCCCGCACGCCGTGTGGCACCGCGCGGGCACCGTGCGGCGACTGCTTCGAGTCACCTTGGAGGCTGGCGCCAAGGCTGCGCGACTCGCGCCTCGCCTGCCGCCGACCGAGCCGGACGAGCCTCCCGGGCGGACCGTGTTCGACGTCGATGCGCAGACGCTGATGGACGCGCTGGAGGCCATCGGCGCCGAGCCCGGTGAAGCGGCGGTCGCCGAGACCCTGCTCGACCAGTTGCTCGAACACACCGGGGCGCGTTACGGGGCGCTGCTGCTGAAGTCGGGGTCAGGGCTGCGGGTCGCCGCCCAGCGTGCCGAAACGCCAGAGCTGTTCGTCTCGACCTCCGCCGTTGGGGTAGATGACGGCGAGCTGCCGCTCGCGCGTCTTCGCGACGTCCTGCGCGACCATCAGTCGTACACCGTGCGCGATGCGACCGCACTGTCCGAAGGTGCGGTCTCGCGCCGACGGCGCGATGCGAAGCGGCTGTCGCTGTTGGGCGTGCCGCTCGTCTCGGGCGGTACGTGTCTCGGGATGGCCTATCTCGAAGACGATCGCGGCGGCGGCGCATTCGACGTCGGCCGCCGGCGGCTCGTGGAGGTGCTGTGCGCGCAGGCCGCGAAAGCGATCGTCAACGCGCGCCTGTTCGCGCGGATCGACGCGTCCCGCCAGGAACTGAGCGCGTTCAACGCCGTGCTCGAGCAGCGCGTCGAGGAGCGGACCCGGGCGCTCGAGCACAACTACGCGGCGCTCGCGCGGCTCGAACGTCAGGTGGCGGCGGACGCAGAGCGGCAGCGGCTGATCAGCGATCTGCACGACGGTCTCGGATCGCAGCTGCTCACGACGATGCGCCTGCTGGAGCGCAGCGAGCTCGACGGCCAGGGCGCGCTGCTGTCGATCCGCGATTGCGTCGCGGACATGCGGCTGCTGCTCGATGCCGCGGGTTCGGATGCGAACGACCTGCTCGCGGTCTGGGCGTCGCTGCGCGAACGCTGGTCGGCGCAGCTGGCGGCATGCGGTCTCGCGACGCGCTGGTCGCTGGAAACGAGTCTGGAGTCGATCGAGGTCGAACCCCGCCGGCTGCTGAGCCTGATGCGGGTCGTGCAGGAATCACTGTCGAACGCGATCCGCCATGCGCGCGCGGGCTCGGTCGAGGTGGTGCTGCGCTGCGACGAGCGCGTGATCGAGCTCACGGTTCGCGACGACGGGATCGGCTGCGACGGGACCGAGCGCTCCGGCAGGGGATTGGTGAACATGAGCCGACGCGCTGCGGCCCTCGGTGCCCGGCTCCTTATCGAAGCGGCACAGCCCGGCACCCGCGTCTGGCTGACCTGCCCGGTTGCCGCGCCGGCGGACTGAGTAACCGTCGATGTCCGGGGTCCGTGTCCCGTCGCGACGCGCCTGCACGGCGCATCTGCGGATCCGATGACGCCAGCGTCGATCGGACAGATCGTCTACCTGACCCTCGGCGCGATCGCGGTGGCGCTGTACGTGCGTCCGGGCCTGGTCGCGATGCGAAGCCTGCAGCGTCGGGGTGCGCTCGCGGCCGCGGCGATCGCGTTCAGCATGGCGGGTTGGATCATGTCCATCCTGATGCTCAACGTGTCCGGGCCGGGGTCCGCCGAGACCTGGGATCACGTCCGGCGCATCTTCACTGCGATCGTGCCGTGGCTTGCGTTCTGGGGGGCGATGGAGGTGGCGGGGCTGCGGCCCCGCGGAGTGCGATGGTTGCAGGTGGCGACCGCGGTGCCGCTCGTCGCCCGGATGGCCCTCGTCTGGCCGCTGGCCGAATACGCGCATCTCTTCGATTCGATGCGATACCAGACCGAGGGCCTGCTGACCTACTCCGTCCGGATCGAGCGCGGGCCGCTGTACTTGCCGTTCGTGGCCTATTGCTACGGACTCATGCTGGCCGCGATCGGGGTGTTCGGGTATTTCATGATGACCTCGGGGCGACTCGCCCGGTCCCAGGGCCTGGCGGTCGCCGCTGGGTTCTGCTGCGGCCTCTTGGCGCACGCGATCAATCTCCCCGGGTCCGAGCACGGCACGACGTACCGGATGGTCGTCGCGCTGGTGCTGTCCGGAGCGTTCTTCCACGTGGCGATCATCCGCCTGCGCGTGCTCGAACTGACGCCGGTCTCCCGACATCGCCTGTTCGATTCCATCGGCATGGGTGTCGTCGTGGTCGACCGTGGCGGCCACGTGGTGGACCTCAATCCTGCGATGGCCACGCTCTGCGGCGTGACGCTCGCCGCGGCGCTCGGCAGGCGGTTCGTCGAGCTGCTTGCACCCGGCGGCGATCTGAGGCGGCGCATGGTCGCCGGACCGGGCGGCATCGTGCTGGCACGCGGTGACCAGCAGTATGCCGTCCAGGCCGTCCGTCTCCTCGACGCCCGCGGCAACCTCGAGGGGCACGTCTACCTGTTCCAGGACGAGACCGAGCGCCGCCGCGCGGAGGGCGATCGGGAGCAGCTGATCGCGCAGTTGCGAGAGGCGACTCTGCTTGCCGAGACGACACGGGCTGCGCCGTCAGCTCCGCTGCACTCCCCGCCCCCGTCAGTGCAGCAGACGGCCGCTCGCGCGACCGTCGTCGGTGGCGACACGGGGCGCGCGTGATGGCCTCGGGGACGCGTGCGTTGCCGGCGTGCAAATCCCTCTCATGCGGGACAGCGCCCGACCGGCCGCCGGACTCAGGTCCGAATCTGTCTGCACCTCGAAGCAAGGCATCTCGACGGAAGTCGAAGCCTGAAGCGACGCCTCAGCTCGTGAGCACCACCGCACCGATGGTGGTCCGCGACTCCAGTCGCTCGTGCGCCCGCGCGGCCGCATCGAGCGACCAGCGCTCGATCGGCGGCATCCGCAGGCTGCCGTCGGCGAGCGCGGCCCACAGCCGCTGCGCGCGCTCGGCGAGCGCGGCCGGCGTGGCCACGTAGTCGAAGACCACCGGGCGCGAGAAGGTGGCGGACTTCTGCACCAGCCAGTCGGGCGAGATCGGCTGCAGTCCGCCGCTCGCCTGGCCGAGGCTGATCCAGTGCCCGCAGCGCGCCAGCGCCGCGAAGTTCTCGTCGCGGGCGGCCTCGCCCAGGCCGTCGACGATGATGTCGGCGCCGCCGTCCCAGTGGCCGCGCACCGCATCGGCGAAGCGGTAGTCGCGCGTCACGATCACCTGCTCGCAGCCGTGGTCGCGCGCGGCGCGGGCCTTCTCCTCGCTGGAGACCGAGCCGATCACGCGCGCCCCCAGGCGCCGCGCCCAGGCGCTCAGCAGCAGCCCCACGCCGCCGGCCGCCGCATGGACGAGCAGACGGGTGCCGGCGCGCACGTGGCCGAGGTCGCGCAGCAGGCAGTCGGCGGTGAGGCCCTTGAGCAGCAGCGCGGCGGCGGTCGCGTCCTCGACGGCCGGGGGCAGGCGCACGACCCAGGCCGCCGGCACGCTGCGCACGCTGCAGTAGGCGCCGGGCTGCGGGCCGAGGTAGGCGACGCGGTCGCCCGGCAGGAAGCCGTGCACGCCCGCGCCCACATCGATGACGGTGCCCGCCGCCTCCATGCCTGGGGTATCGCCGGGCGCGAGCATCGGCGGGATCCAGCCGCGCCGCAGGTACACGTCGAAGTAGTTCACGCCGATCGCCCGCTGACGGATGCGGACCTCGCCCTCGCCCGGTGCCGGCGCCTCGCCGTCCTGCGCCTGCAGCACCTCGGCCTCGCCGTAGCGCGCGACGGCGACGCGCCGCATCGGCACGGGCAGCGCGCGCGGCATCGGCTCGCGGCTCGCGCCCTCGCTCGTGGCGCGCAGGTCGCCGCCGGTGGCGAGGTGCTGCCGCAGGTTCGCGAAGCCGGCCTCGTACACACCCTGCGCCACCATGTCGCGCAGCTCGCGCTCCATGCCCGGCGGCGTGGCGAAGGTCGACTCCCAGTGCCAGAAGGTGCGGTTGCCGTCGGTCACCGGCTTGAGGGTCACGGTGGCCACGTAGCGCTGCAGCGGCACGGTCGCCTCGACGATCCGGTAGGTGCTCCGGTATTCGCGGTCATCGAGCGTGAGGAGCTGCTCGCGGATGCGGTTGCCGTCCTTGAGCGTGAAGCTGCGCACGCAGCCCACGCGGTCGCTGCGCTCGCCGCGCTCGATGCGGCTCTGGTCGACCACCGCATGCCAGCGGTCGTGGCTGTTGAAGTCGCGCAGCACCGCCCAGACCCGCGCGATGGGGGCGTCGATGACGGTGGAGCGGACGACCTTCTGCAGCATGCCGACGGGCCGGGCCGCGCTCAGCGGCGACCGAAATGACGCTTGAGTGCGTCGAAGCCGCCCTGGAACACGCCGTCGCCGATGGTCGCGACGAGCTCGCGCTCGCGGCCCTCGGCGCACTCGAACTCGGCGCTCCACTCGGCGAAGCAGCGCGCGCCGTCGGTGACCGGGGTGAGCTTGAGCGTGGCCACGTAGTCGCTCACGCCCATCGGGCTCTCGAGGATCTCGTAGGTGCAGGTGAAGTCGTAGTCGCTGAGCGCCAGCAGCCGTTCGCGGATCATGCCGCCGTCACGCGTGTGGAAGTGGCGGATGCAGCCCACGCGGTCGGCGGGCTCGCCGTTCTCGATGCGGCTGTCGGCGATCGCGGGATGCCAGGACGGCAGCCCGTTGAAGTCGCGCACGCGCGACCACACCGTGTCGGCGCTCGCGTCGATGACGCTGGAGACGTAGACGCGGATCACGGTGCGTTACTCCGAGGCCTTGGGTGCACTCGGCGGCAGCATCGACTGCGCGCCGCTCGCGGTGCCCACCAGGCGCTGGATGTCGCCGCCCTCGATGCCGATCTCGCGCAGCAGCTGGTCGACCAGCGGCGCCTGCGCGCGGAAGCGCAGCGCCGAGTTCACCACGCCGTCGGCGAAGTTGCCGCCGCCGCCGCCGGAGTCCATGCCGCCGCCCGAACCGCCGAGCCCGTCGACGTGCAGGATCTTGATGCCCTCGATGCGCTCCATCGGCTTGACCGACTCGCGGATGATGCCCTCGGCCTTCTCCACCAGCCGCATCCGCAGCGCGGAGGCGCGCGCCTCCGGGGACAGCATGTTGTGCGCGGCGTTCATCAGCTGCATCCCCTCGGCCTCGATCTCGGCGCGCACGCGCATCGCCAGGCTCTTGATCCGGTCGGCGTCGGCGTCGGCCTCGGCCTGCATGCGGACCGCAGCCCCACGGTCGGCGCTGGCCTCCTTCTCTGCATGTGCCGCAGTCGTCAGGCGAAGCGCCTCGCGCTCCGCCACCTGGCGTGCGCCGATCAGGTCGATGGTCTTCTTGCGCTCGGCCATCTCGACCTCGCGCGCGGTGAACACACGCTCCTCGGCGGAGACCGCCGCGGCGCGCGCGATATCGGCGGCCGCCTGGGCCACGCTCTGCGCCTCGCTCTCGCGGGCGACCGCGATCGCGCGCTGCTGCTCGGCCAGCTCGAGGGCCTTGCGCCGCTCGATCTCGGCGGCCTGGATCGCGCGCTCCTTGGTGATGCGCTCCTGCTCGGTGCTCTGCTCGGACCGGATGCGCGCCGCCTCGATCGTCTGGCGGGCGGCGATCTGCGCGCCCTCGGCGTCCTGCTCGCGCTGCGCGCGCTCGGTGCTCACCTCGGCACGCTGGCGGGCCCGGGCGACCTCCACCTCACGCTGCTGCGCGAGCCGCGCATACTCGCTCTCGCGGTCGATCTCGAGGCTCAGCTTCTCGGCCTCGAGGTTCTTGTTGCGGATCGCGATCAGCGTGTCCTGCTCGACGTCGTTGCGCTGCTTCTTGCGATGCTCGATCTGCTCCGTCAGGCGCGTCAGGCCCTCGGCGTCGAACGCGTTGCTCGGGTTGAAGAACTCCATCCCGGTCTGGTCGAGCTGGGTCAGCGACGCGGCCTCGAGCTCAAGGCCGTTCTTGGTCAGGTCCTCGGCCACCGTCTCGCGCACGCGCTTGACGAAGGCGCCGCGCCGCTCGTGCAGCTCCTCCATCGTCATCTCCGCGGCGGCGGTGCGCAGCGCGTCGACGAACTTGCCCTCGACCAGCTCCTTGAGCTGCTCGGGCTCCATCGTTCGCAGGCCGAGCGTCTGCGCGGCGGCAGCCACCGACACCGGCTGCGCGGCGACGCGCACGTAGAACTCGGCGATCACGTCGACCCGCATGCGGTCCTTGGTGATCAGCGCCTTGTCGCGGCCGCGCACGACCTCGAGCCGCAGCGTGTTCATGTTCACCGGGATCACGTCATGCACGATCGGCAGCACGAAGGCGCCGCCGTCGAGCACCACCTTCTGGCCGCCGAGGCCCGTCCGCACGAAAGCGCGCTCCTTGGAGCTGCGCAGGTACAGCCAGTGCAGCAGCCATACCGCGATCGCGACGACGATCGCGACGGCGATCAGGCCGAGCAGGAAGCTGCCGAAATCGGCACCGGTCATGGGGTGTCTCCAGGGCGTGGAAGTGAAGCGGCTGCGGTCATGGATGTCACCGCGTGATCTGCACGAAGCGCCGGGTGGTCTCGGTCAGCGCCACCTCGGTGGGCAGGCGCTCCATCGAGCTGGCACCGTAGAAGCCGTTGCAGGCCGGGCAGTGCCGCAGGATGTACTGCGCGTCCTCGGGTGTGGCGATCGGCCCGCCATGGCACAGCACGATGACGTCCGGGTTCACCGCGCGGGCAGCCGCGGCCCAGGCGTTGATCGGGGCCACGCAGTCGGCGAGCTCGAGCGAGGTCTCGGCGCCGATCGCGCCGCCCGTGGTCAGGCCGAGGTGGCACACCACGATGTCGGCGCCGGCACCGGCCATCGCGCGCGCGTCGGCCTCGCAGAAGACGTAGGGCGTGGTCAGCAGGTCCAGCTCGCGGGCGCGCGCGACCAGCTCGACCTCCAGCGCGTAGCTCATCCCGGTCTCCTCGAGGTTCGAGCGGAAGGTGCCGTCGATCAGGCCCACCGTAGGGAAGTTCTGCACGCCGCTGAAGCCGAGGTCGATCAGCCGCCGCAGGAACTGGTCGGGGATCATGAACGGGTCGGTGCCGTTCACGCCGGCCAGCACCGGCGTGTGCTTGACCACCGGCAGCACCTCGGTCGCCATCTCGCAGACGATCTCGTTGGCGTTGCCGTAGGCCATCAGCCCGGCGAGCGAGCCGCGTCCGGCCATCCGGTAGCGCCCGGAGTTGTAGATCACGATCAGGTCGATGCCGCCGGCCTCCTCGCACTTGGCGGAGAGGCCGGTACC
>JBIIPQ010000084.1:0-13560 GCA_044342535.1 Burkholderiaceae bacterium | reverse complement strand
GCACGACCGGCTGGATGTTCAGCGACCAACGCTCTCCGGTGCGTGCGGCGCCGAGATCCTGGTCGACGTTGAGCTGGAACGGCACGCTGATCAGGGCGGCGATCGGGTTCGACAGCTTTTTCGCGAACTCGGCCGCGCCCTCCTGCGCGAAGGCGGGTCGCGCGACGAGCGCTGTGGCGGCGACGAGGATCGGGCCGCGCAGCCGCGTGCGCCGGGCGAGCCTCGAATGGACGGGGGTGGCGTACATGGATTTCTCTTCGAGGCGAATGTCGGGTGGGTGCCGTGCGCGCAGCTCCGGGCGAGGCAGCGCGGTACCGGCGAGGTCTGCCATGGGGGTCGATGAAACATTGCCCGATCCTGGACACGCATTATGCCCCGGGCCGGCATGCGACCCGACGCTGCGCCACCAGAAGACGGCCGCTGGCCGCAGGCCCTGACGGGTTCCGGCAGGCGCCCGAGGCGCTCGAATACGGAGATCGCGCGTCGGGCTGCGGCCCCCTCACGCGACCGTGACGGTCCGGCGGCACGGTGGCACGGCTGCGCGGCCCCGAGGGCCGCCACTGCGCCCCCCGGTCAGCGTGGCGTCGCCGGGCCCTGGGTGCGCGCCCGCGCCCGCTCGATCATCGTGACCATCGACATGTAGCCGAGGCTGTTGGCGAGTTCGGCCGGCATCACGCCCTGCCGGTCCCCGATCCGCGTGTCCGCGCCCGCCTCGAGCAGCGCGCGCACGCAGGCCTCGTGGCGCGGGCCGCCGTCGCCGAGCACGATCGCCTCGATCAGTGCAGTCCAGTGCAGCGTGTTGATGTGGTCGAGCGGCGCGCCGGCGGCGATCAGGCGGCGCACCACGCCGTCGTGGCCGAGGTGGGCGGCGGCGATCAGCGCCGTGCCGTCCCAGCGGCTGGTGACGAGCTTGGCGCTCGCGCCGAGCGACAGCAGCAGCGCGAGCGTGGGCTCGTCGTCGGCGACCGCGGCGATGGTGACCGCGTCGTAGCGGTCGGCGTCGAGCGCGGCGGTGTCGGCACCGGCGGCGACCAGCGCGCGGATCGCGTCGGGCTTCGCTGCGAAGGTGGCGACGAGCAGCGGCGTGCGGCCGTTGCCGTCGCGCGCCTCGAGGCCGCGGCGGTCGGCGGCGGCCAGACGCGTGACCGCGGCGGCGTCGCCGCGGTGGGCGGCGGCGTGCAGGCCGGTGTAGGCGGCGGCTTCGGTGGGGGAGGGGGCGGTCTGGGCCGCACCCGGCCCGGGTGCGCCGATCGCGCCGATAACAGCCAGCAGGATCAGCGCACGCAGCGGATGAGAGGGGCGGGACGATGGTCGGGGCATGCCCGGGATCGTATCCGGTCGACGATCAGAACACGTAGACCGCTCCGCTGCCCGGGGCAGCGTCGTTCGCGCCTATGCCCGAAGTGCCTCTCTCGACGCTGCTCTCCTGCACGGCCGCGATGGCGACCGTCGACCCGTCGGCCGAGATCGCGACGGTTGCGCCGAACCGATCGGCCCAGCCGGTGTTTGTGGCCTTGAGGTAGGCCCGCTGGGTCCAGGCACCGCCATCGCGTACGAAGACATAGGCCGAGCCGGCGCCGGGCGCCCATTCGTTCAAGCCAGTGCCGGTCACGCCGGTCTCGCCGCCGTCTTCGTTGTAGGCGCCGACCACGAGCGTGGTGCCGTCGGCCGAAAGCGCGATGCTGGCGCCGAAGGAATCGCCGTCCCCGGTGTTGGAGGCCTTGAGGTAGGCCTGTTGCGACCAGACGCCTGCGCTGCGCACGAAGATGTAGACCGCTCCGCTGAACGTCTCCAAGTCGTTGGCGCCGGTGCCTCGGGTGCCGGTTTCCCCGCTGCTCTCGCCGATGGCCCCGACGGCTACGGTGGCGCCATCGGCGGACACGGCCACGGCCAGGCCGAACCAGTCGTTCGTTCCCGTGTTGCTGGCCTTGAGGTAAGTCTGCTGCGACCAGCTCCCGGCGTTGCGGACGAAGACGTATGCCGCGCCGCTGTCCGGGATCGAGTTGTTTGCGCCGGTACCGGTCGTGCCGGTCTCGGCGCTGTCCTCGCTGTAGGCGCCGATGACGAGGGTGGCGCCGTCACCGGAAATTGCGACGGCGTCGCCGAACCGGTCGTCGGCGTCGGTATTGGACGCCTTGAGGTAGGCCTGCTGTGACCAGACCCCGGCGTTTCGGACGAAGACGTAGACGGCACCGCTTTCCGCCGCCGAATTGTCGGCACCGTTGGCGCTGGTGCCGGTGCCGGCGCTGTCCTCGCCGGGCGCGCCGACCGCGAGGGTCGATCCGTTCGCCGAGAGGGCGATGCTGTAGCCGAACCCATCGACGGCGCCGGTGTTGGACGCCTTGAGGTAGGCCTGCTGGGACCACGCACCGGCAGCGCGCGTGAAGACGTAGACAGCGCCGCTGTTCGAGGCCGAGTCGTCCGAACCGATCCCGGCCGTACCGGTCTCGGCGCTGTCCTCGCTGGGGGCGCCCACGGCCAGCGTGTTGCCGTCGGCCGAGAGGGCGATGCTCGACCCGAAGGCGTCGCCCGCGCCGGTGTTGGACGCCTTCAGGTAGGCCTGTTGGGACCAGCTGCCGGCGGTCCGCACGAAGACGTAGACCGCCCCGCTCTCCAGAGCGGCGTCGTCGGCGCCGGTGCTGGTCGTTCCGGTCCCCGCGCTGTCCTCCCGAAGGGCGCCAACGGCCAGGGTCGTGCCGTCGGACGACAGGGCGACGGCGCTGCCGAAGAAGTCGGCCGTGCCGGTGTTGCTCGCCTTCAGGTAACGGATCGAGGCCGCCATTGGCTGGACCGCCGCCACCTTGGCCGAAGCCGTGCAGCCGAGCGCATTGCAGGCGCGCACGCGGACGTCGGTCCGGGACCAGTCGGCGACCGGCAGCTTGAGGGTCGTGCCCCGCGAGCCGTCGGAGAGCGGCGAACCGACGTCGGTCCAAGTGGCGCCGGCATCGGTAGTCTTCTGGACGACGAAGGACGTCGCGGCGCCGGCGCCGGTCCAGGTGAGGGACAGCGCACCACCGATGCCGGCAGCGGTGACCTCGGGAGCGGTCGGAGGCTGCATCGCGGCGGGCGCGTCGGCTTGACCCGGCGAACCGGTCTGCGGGACGTCTATCTGCGGCGCGCCGGTCGCCGCGGTGGGCGGCGCGGCCACCGTGGGTCCGGGGACGGGGATCGGCGTCGCGGACAGCTGACCGGACGGCGTGTCGCCGCCGCCGCCGCCGCCGCAGGCCGCCGCTGTGGCGAGCACGCAGGCCAGGAGTGCGCGCCGGCAGGCGGCGAGCAGGCGACGGGAAAACGATCGACGGGACGACATGTCGGCACCTCGGGACGTATCGGCAGGAGGGTCGTGCAGGTGTCCCGAGGATCGACGCTCGAGGGGTCGTCGAACAGAACGGATGCCGACCGGTGGACGGCTGCCCGGGCCAGGCGGTGGGGGCGGTGTGGACTAAGCCACTAAGCCGAGGGCCGCTTCGCCCCGGCTCATTGCTGCCCCTGCACCCTGCGCTCCGTCCCCAGCGCCTCGCGCCGCTCGGTCTTCGGCGTCCTCGGCGCGATGTCGAACACCACCCGCCGGATGTGTCCCTCGAACTCGAACGGCGGCGCGTAGTCGTGGCACACCGGCGCCGTCGAGCGCCCCACGTCCATGCCGGTCGAGGAGACCATCGCGGCCATCTCCGGGATCGTCACCGAGCCGATCTCCGCACCGTCGAGCAGCAGCGTCGCGGTGCCGGACTTGCCGTCGCGCGCCATCCGCAGGCCGACGGTGCACGGGCCCGAGGGCAGCTCGGCGTCCGAGACCACATGGGTGTGCGCGTGGAAGTGGTTGTAGTCGAAGACCAGCCTGCGCTCGCGCACGTACAGCGCGAAGCCGCCGTTGGAGCTGCCGCGCGCGACGATCGCGCCGTTGCGGCCCTCGCCGAGCTCGATGTCGGCGGTGAGCACGAAGGGTCGCGCGCCGGTGGGCGGCGCGACGTCGGCGTTGTAGCGCGAGACCGGCGGGTACAGCGTCCAGCGGTCGCGCCGCGCCGCACCGCCCCCACGCGCCTGCGCGGAGCGGAACAGCTCGGCGCCGCGCCGGTCGTCGAGCGGCAGCACGCCGTGGCGTCCGGCCTCCTCCCACCACAGCGCGACGAGCGTGCGCAGCCGCTCGGGATGGACGGCCGCGAGGTCGTTCGCCTCGGACGCGTCGACGTCCGAGTGGTAGAGCTCCCAGGGCTCGGCGTCGTAGTCGGTACCCGGCTTGTGGAAGCAGACCGCCTTCCAGCCCTCGTGCCAGAGGCCGCGGTGGCCGAACATCTCGAAGTACTGCGTGCGTTTTCTCGTCGGCATGCCGGCCGCGTCGGTGGCGAAGGCGTAGGCCATCGAGGTGCCGTGCATCGGCTGCTGCGGCACGCCGTCGACCTCGGCGGGCGCCTGCAGGCCGAGGATCTCGAGCACCGTGGGCGCGACGTCGACGACATGGTGGAACTGGCGCCGCACGCCACCGGCGTCCTTCACGCGCGCCGGCCAGTGCACGACGAAGGGATCGCGCACGCCGCCGGCGTGGGTGTTCTGCTTGTAGCGCTTGAGCGGCGTGTTGCCGCACATCGCCCAGCCCCACGGGTAGTTGGTGTGGCTGTCCGCGGTGCCGATCAGGTCGAGCCGCTCGACGGCACGGTCGACATCCTGCTTCATGCCGTTGAAGTACATCATCTCGTCGAGGATGCCGGTGCGCCCGCCCTCCTGGCTCGCGCCGTTGTCGCTCATCACCACCAGCAGCGTGTTGTCGAGCTGCCCCATGTCGCGCAGCGCGTCGACGTAGCGGCCGAGGTGCTCGTCGGTGTGCTCGAGGAAGGCGGCGAAGGCCTCCATCAGCCGCGCGGCGAAGCGGCGCTCGTTGTCGGTGAGCGCGTTCCAGGCGGGCACGCCGGGGTTGGGCGGCGGCAGCACGGTATCGGGCGGCACCACGCCCATCGCCTTCTGACGCTCGAACCAGTGCTCGCGCATCACGTCCCAGCCGGCGTCGAACCGTCCGCGCCAGCGCGCGAGGTAGGCGTCGGGGGCCTGGTGCGGCGCATGGCATGCGCCGAACGCGAGGTAGGTGAAGAACGGCCGATCGGGCGCGGCCGACACGTGGTCGGACGCGTAAGCGATCGCGCGGTCGACCAGGTCCTCGGTCAGGTGGTAGCCGTCCTCGGCGCGCTTCGGCGCGTCGACGTAGTGGTTGTCCTGCACCAGCTCCGGCCGGAACTGGTCGGTCTCGCCCTGCAGGAAGCCGTAGAACCGGTCGAAGCCGCGGCCCAGCGGCCAGTTGCGGAACGGGCCCGCGGGGCCGGCCTCGTGCATCGGCGCGAGATGCCACTTGCCGACCATGAAGGTGCCGTAGCCCTGCGCGCGCAGCACCTCGGCGAGCGTCGCGGCGCTCTTCGGGATCGCGCCGCGCATGTTCGGAAAGCCGGTGTCGAAGTTGGAGATCGCGCGCATGCCCACCGCATGGTGGTTGCGCCCGGTCAGCATGCAGGCGCGGGTGGGCGAGCACAGCGCCGTGGTGTGGAAGTTGGTGAAGCGCAGGCCGGCGGCTGCGAGCGCGTCGATGCGCGGCGTGGCGAGCGTCGAGCCGTAGCAGCCCCACTGCGCGAAGCCGACGTCGTCGAACACGACCACGACCACGTTCGGCGCGCCCGCGGCCGGCCGCGGCTCGGGCGGCCACCAGGGCTCCGACTCGGCCGCGGTACGGCCGATGCGGCCGTGGAAGGACTCTTGGGACATGCGGCGCTCCTCGTTCAAGGCGCCGGACCGCGCCTCGCGCGGCGCCGGATCACTCGGGCTTGACGCCCGCCACGTCGATCAGCCCTTTCCAGCTCACCAGGTCGCTCTGGATCAGCTTCTCGAACTCGGCGACCGACAGTGGCTTGGGTGCCGGGCCGTTCTGCTTCTGGTCGAAGAACTCGGCGACCTCGGGCAGGACCATCCAGCGGTTGAGCGTGGCGTTCATTCGCTCGACGATGTCGCGCGGCAGGCCCTTAGGTCCGAACATGCCGTACCACGGGAACGCATCGAGCTTGAAGCCCTGTTCGATCACCGTCGGAGTGTCCTTGAGCTGCGGCAGCCGCTCGCCCGACAGCGTGCCGATCGCCCGCATGCGGCCCGAGCGCAAATGGGGCAGCGGCGAGGCGGCGTCGATGGTTGCGATCGGCATCACGCCGGAGATCACGTCGGGCGGGATCTGCGCGACGGTCTTGTAGGGCACGTGGACGAGCTTCATGCCCGACTGCGCCTTGATCGACTCCATCACGAGGTGGCCGCCCGAGCCGATGCCCCACGACGCGTACGACAGGTCGTTGCGCGTCTTGGCGTATTCGACGAGCTCGCGCATGTTCTTCACCGGCAGGGTCGGGTTGACCACCACCATGTTCCCGCCGCCGCCGCCGATCCGCGCGATCGGCACGATGTCGTTGAGCGGGTCCACCGGCGGCTTGAGCATCAGCAGCTTGTTGGCCACGGTGGCCGCGGTGAACGAGATCAGCAGCGTGAGGCCATCGGGGGCGGCGCGCGCGACTTCCTGCGTCGCGATCAGGCCGTTCGCGCCGGGCTTGTTGTCGACGATGACGCTGGTGCCGAGTTCCTTCGACAGCCATTCCGCCATGAACCGGCCGAAGATGTCGGCGCCGCCGCCGGCGCCGCTGGGCAGGACGATCCGGATGGGCTTGCCGGCGGGCCAGGCCTGCGCGCGCGCGGCGCCCGTGACGGCGAGGGTGCCTGCGGCAGTGGCTGCCTTGAGCAGCGTGCGACGGCTGCCGGGGGCGACGAGGCGGGACGAGGTCATGGGGCGAGGCTCCTGTCTTGTCGGGGGCGTGTGGGGGGCGTGTGGGGGACGTCTGCGGGGCCGGTCAGTCTGCAGTGATGCCCAGGCGTCGCACCAGCGGCGCCCAGCGTTCGGTCTCCGTGCGGATCGTACGGCCGAAGTCCTCGGCCGTGCCGCCGGGCAGGGTCTGGCCGAGCTGCACGACCAGCCGCTCGCGGACCTCGGCGCTCTCCAGGGCGCGGGACAGCTCCGCGTGCAGCCGCGCGACGATCGGCGCAGGCGTGCCCGCCGGCAGCATCAGCCCCGAGAAGGCCGCGGCCTCGAGCTTCGGGAAGCCGAGCTCGCGCACCGTGGGCACGTCGGGCAGCGTCGACAGGCGCGTCGGATGCGTCACCGCCATCGCGCGCAGCTGACCGGCGCGCAGCGGCTGCAGCGAGGTCGAGGCCGGGTCGACGATCACCGGCACCTGGCCGCCGATCGCGTCCTGCAGGGCCGGGCCGCTGCCCTTGTACGGCACGTGGACGAAGCGGGTGCCGTACTCGGCGTTGGCGAGCTGGCCGGTCAGGTGCATCAGCGTGCCGATGCCCGGCGAGGCGTACGGGATCTCGCTGCGGCGGGCGGCGTCCATCAGCTCCGCGAAGCCGCGCCAGGGCTGCTTCGGATGGACCGACACCACGAAACCCTGAGCGGACAGCGCGATCAGCGGCCCGAGGTCGCGCAGCGCGTCGTAGGGCAGCTTCGGATACAGACCGGGGTTGGTGGCGATCGGCGCCGACACCAGCAGCAGCGTGTAGCCGTCGGGCTTGGCGCGCACCACCGCCTCGGTGCCGGTGACGGTGCCGCCGCCGGGGCGGTTCTCGACGATCACCGACTGGCCCAGGCTCTCGCCCAGTGCCTTGCCCACGGTGCGCGCCATGATGTCGCTGATGCCGCCCGGCGCGAAGGGCACGACGAGGCGCAGCGGCCGCGACGGCCAGGTGTCCTGCGCGCGTGCGATGCCGGGCCCGAGGGCCGTGAGCGTCGCAGCGGACAGTCCGCGCAGCGCACGGCGCCTGCCGCGGGCGGTGTCGCCGATGCCCGACGACGGCTCGCGCATGCGGCCGCTGCTGCCGCCGGAGCCGGGCGGGCGCAGCGTGTCGTCGGCCATAAGGGGGGGTCTCCTCCGGGCGGGCTCGCGCGCACTGCGCGTCGGCTCGCCACTGCTCCTCGTATGGCCGTATCCTATGTCGACCTGTTATGACAGGTCAATCGCCGCGTACTGGAGCAGGGTCCGTTCAATGCCGCATCAGCAGCCACAGCTGCAGCGAGCGCGCGCGCACGACCCCCTCGGCGTCGATGATCGCCGTCCCCGCAAGCAGCTTGCGGCCGTCCTGCACGATCGGCCAGCCGATCACCACGTAGCGCTCGCCCGCGCGCAGCGGGGTGTCGACGCGCGCGGTGATGCGGCCGGTGATCATCTGCGCATCGTCCGGCAGCCGGTGGGTCCAGGCGAAGCCGGCGGGGCAGTCGAGCGCGGCCCAGGCGAGCGGGGCGCCGACCGTGCCGTCCGGCTCGGCGAGCGCGGCGGGCGGCGACCAGTCGGTGGCCACCACGCCCGTGTCGCCCACCGGCGAGGGAACGATCAGCAGGCCGTCTTCGCGGTCGATGCCGCAGCCGAAGCAGCGACGGTACGGATCGCCGGTGCGGCGGTGCGCGAGCATCCGGCCGATCGCGCCGGCCGCCGCCGCGTACTCGAGCGACGGCGCGGGCGGGACCTCGAGGGCGAAGTCGACGGCGCGGGCTTCGGCGAGCAGCCTGTCGCCGTCGACGAGCGCGAGGCCGCCGCCTTCGCGCGGCCGCAGCGTCAGCGTCGCGTCGAGTGGCGGCGGCGCGCGCAGCGTGACCTCGACCGAGCGCTCGCCGAGCCGCTCGGCGAGCAGGCCGCCGACGTAGCCGCCGTTGCCGGAAGCGGGAGGGCCGTTGAATCGGCTCGGAATCGTCAGGGCAGTCACGTCGGCGGGATCGGTCGGTCCGGGTGCGCGAAAGTATAGGGGGGCTCGGCCGGGCCCGGTCCGTCCGGCTCAGGCGGTCCGCAGCGCCGTGTCGATCGCGCGGCTCACGGCCTCGAGTGCCGGGTCCTCGGGCTTGTCGCGGCGTCGCACGCGCACGAGCTCGCGCCGCAGCCCCGGGCGCAGCGGCCGGATCACCAGGCCGCGGCGCGATGCGGCGGTGAGCAGCGCGTCGCCCGACAGCACCGCTGCACCGAGCCCCGCCGCGACGACCTGCTTCATCGCCTCGATGTTGCCGACCTGCATGGCCGGGCGCGGCTCGATGCCGCCGGCGCGAAGCCAGTCGAGCGCGATCTCGTCCAGCCGCGTGCCGCCCTCGATCACCAGCGGGTAGCGGGCGAACTGCGCCGGCGTGATCGTGCGCGGCGCGTCCTTCTCGGCAGGCGGCAGCACCGCGAACAGCGGGTCGCTGCGCAGCCGCTCGGCGAGCAGTTCGCGCTCGGGCACGGGCGCCACGATCACGCCGATGTCGATGTCGTTGTCGACCAGCCGCCTGCGCATCTCGACGGCGGTGCCGACCGACAGCACGATCTCGAGCCCGCGGTGCGCGCGGCCGAGCCGGGCGAGCACCGGCGGCAGCAGGTAGGTCAGCACCGATACGCCGGTGCCGATGCGCACCCGCCCGAGCCAGCCGTCGCGGTGCCGGCGGGCGGTGTCGGCCACCTGGCGCGCGCCCTCGAGCATGGCGCGCGCGTGCGTGATCACCTCGATGCCCGCCGCCGATGCGTGGGCGCGCTTGCCGAGGCGCTCGACCAGGCGGATGCCGAGGCGCGTCTCGAGCTCGCGGATCTGCAGGCTCACGGCCGACTGGCTCAGGTGCAGACGCTCGGCGGCTCGCGAGAAGCTGCCCAGTTCGACGACGGTGAGCAGCGCACGGAGCTGGTCGAGGCTCAGCTCGCGCATCGCGTCGCCTCGTGATGAGGATTCCTCATCGTCCGGATGATAACAATCAACTGGACTGATCGATGAGGGGTGCGCGACGCTGGTGTCCGAGCCGCCCGACCCGGGCGCATCGCAGGAGCTGCCGCCGTGCCGTCCGACCCCGTCGCCCCCGCATCGAACCTGATGTCGATCGCCCCGCGCCCGGAACTCGTGTTCGTCCGCGGTCTCGGCTCGTACCTGTTCGACGAACGCGGTCGCGGCTACCTCGACTGGGTGCAGGGCTGGGCGGTGAACGCGCTCGGGCACTCGCCACCGGCGCTGGTGGCCGCGCTCGCCGCGCAGGCGTCGACGCTGATCAATCCGAGCCCGGCGTTCCACAACGCGCCGGCCGCGCGGCTCGCGTCGCTGCTCGCGAGGCACGGCGTGCTCGACCGCGTGTGCTTCGCGAGCTCCGGCGCGGAGGCCAACGAAGGCGCGATCAAGCTCGCGCGCAAGTGGGGACGGCTCCACAAGGGCGGAGCCCACGAGATCGTGACCTTCGCCGACGCTTTCCACGGTCGCACGCTCGCGACGATGTCGGCGAGCGGCAAGCCGGGCTGGGACACGCTGTTCGCGCCGCAGGTGCCGGGCTTCCCGAAGGCGCGCCTGAACGACCTCGGCTCGGTGGAGCGCGTGATCGGCGACGCGACGGTCGCGGTGATGCTCGAGCCGATCCAGGGCGAGGCGGGCGTGGTGCCGGCCGATCCCGCGTTCCTGCGCGCCTTGCGTGCGCTGTGCGATGCGCGCGGCATGCTGCTGATCCTCGACGAGGTGCAGACCGGCTGCGGGCGCACCGGGCGGCTGTTCGCGCACGAGCACGCCGGCATGGCGCCCGACCTGATGACGCTCGGCAAGGGCATCGGCGGCGGCGTGCCGCTCGCCGCACTGCTCGCTCGCGCGCGCTTCGCGTGCTTCGAGCCCGGCGATCAGGGCGGCACCTACTGCGGCAATCCGCTCGCGTGCGCGGCCGGCGTCGCGGTCGTCGAGGCCCTGCTCGCCGACGGCTTCCTCGACGGCGTGCGGCGTGTCGGAGCGCGACTGCGGCGCGGCCTCGTCGAGGTGTCGCGCGAACTCGGGCTCGGGGAGGTCCGGGGCGAGGGGCTCCTGCTCGCGCTCGACACCGGTCGCGCGATCGCCGCCGACACGGTCGTCGTCGCACGCGATGCCGGCCTGCTGCTCAACGCACCGCGCCCTACCGTATTGCGGCTGATGCCCGCGCTGAATTCGACCGAAGCCGAGGTCGACACCGGCCTTGCGCTGATGCGCGAGGCGCTGCGCGCGGTCGCGGGCCGGTGAGACCTCGGATCAGAGCAACTGGATCACGTAGCCGCCCGACTTCTCGTCGTGCTCGAGCGCCAGCAGGCCGCGGTCGCGGGCTTCCTCGAGCACCTCGTTGAACGAGCGGAAGCCGTAGTAGCTTTCGGCGAAACCGGGTCGCCGGCGCTTGAGGGTCTGCTTGACCATCGAGCCCCAGATCTTGTCGTCGGCACCGCGCTCGGCCAGCAGGGCCTCGACGGTCTCGACGGCGAGCTCGACCGCCTCCTGGCGGCGCTCGGCCTCGCTGCGCTGGCGGCGCGGCTCGGGCTCGTTGCCGCGCTCGTCGGACCGGTCGTCGTCGCGGGCGCCGTCGTCGCCGGCAGCATCGTCGTCATCGGAGCGCGCCTCGCCGGTGGACTCGACGAGCGGCTCCGCGACGGGCTCGGCGACCGGTTCGGCTGCCTGCGCCTCGGGTAAGAGTGCTGCGGTCTTGCGGCGGCGCGGTGCGCGCTTCTTCGGCCCGTCGGCGACGGGTGCGGCTTCGGCTGCCGGCTCGCTGCCGGCGGCCAGTGCGTCGGCCCCGCCTTGCGGCGCGGTGGCGTCGCCATCCGGTGCCTGCGCGGCGGCCGCCGCTGCCGCGGCCGCTTCGGCGACGTCTTCCGCGAAGAAGTCCGCCGCGGTGACCGAGTCGCCGCCGAGCGCCGCGGTGGTTGCCGCGCCGCGGGCGCGCGAGCGCCTCGGGCGTCGGCCCGGTGCGGCGGGCGCCGGTGCGTCGTCGGGCGCGCCGACCGCATCCGGGTCTCCGGCGCCGGGTGCCTCGGCCGTCGCGTTGACGTCGCCGGTCTCGTCGGACGGCGTGTCGCCGGGTGCGGCATCGGCGCCCTCGAGGGCGGCGTCGCGGGGCCCGGGGCCCCAGCGGCGCCACGGACCGCCGACCGACGGGACGTCCTCGCCCTCGTCGTGCGGCGGCGGTAGCACGCCCTGAGCGCCCTGCGAGGCGGCCAGCGCGGCCGGGCCGGCCGGCACGCTGCGCAGCGGCTCGCGCTGGCCGTCGCGGTCCGGGCCGCGCCCGTTGCCGCGGCCGCCCCGATTCGACTCGCCGCGACCGGAGTCGCCCCGACCCGAATCGCCTCGGCCGGAATCGCCTCGGCCGGAATCGCCTCGGCCGGAGTCACCCCGGCCGGAGTCACCCCGGCCCGAGTCACCGCGTCCCGCATCGCCGCGCGCAGGCTCCCGGCTCGCGTCGCGCCGTGCGGCGGTCTGCGCGCCGCGGCGGCGCTGCTCGCGCACCAGGTCGTCGTAGAAGATGAACTCGTCGCAGTTCGCGGTGAGCAGGTCGGAGGTCGAGCCCTTCACGCCCACGCCGATCACGGTCTTGTTGTTCTCGCGCAGCTTGGAGACCAGCGGCGAGAAGTCCGAATCGCCGCTGATGATCACGAAGGTGTCGACGTGCGACTTGGTGTAGCAGAGGTCGAGCGCATCGACCACCATGCGGATGTCGGCCGAGTTCTTGCCCGACTGGCGCACGTGCGGAATCTCGATCAGCTCGAACGAGGCCTCGTGCATCTCGGCCTTGAACTCGCGGTAGCGGGCCCAGTCGCAGTAGGCCTTCTTGACGACGATGCTGCCCTTGAGCAGCAGGCGCTCCAGCACCTTGCGGATGTCGAACTTCTCGTACTTCGCGTCTCGGACGCCGAGCGCGACGTTCTCGAAGTCGCAGAAGACCGCCATGCTCGGCGTGTCGTCTTGTTTGGCCATCGGCCCTCCGGGGGATCTGTGCGGTGCGGACCCGGACGGGCCGCGCAGGGGGCCATTATGTTCCCGAAGGCGCCGCCCGCTCGAACAGCGCCCGGCACAGCGCGTCGCTGCGTTCGTCGACCGGGAAGAAGTGCTCGACGCGGATGCCCGCCGCGAGCACGTCCTGCGCGGTGCCGAAAGTGGTGATCGTGGTGAAGAGATCGAGCCGCTCGCCTTCGACGACGAACTGCGTCTCGAGCACCGGCGACAGCGTCGCGCCGCGGCCGGCCCCGCCCGGCTCCGCGGGCGGCACCCAGGGCTGGATCTCGGCGACCAGTTCGGCGAGCGCCGGACGCGACCAGGTCTCCTGGCGCAGCCGCGCGAAGATCGCCGGGCCCACGACCGACCAGTTGGCGATCGAGCGCGACAGGCCCCTCGGATGGAAGCTCAGGTGCATCACGTTGGGCACCGGCCCGCGGCCACGCTCGTCGAGCAGGGCCGGCAGGTCGCACAGCGAGCCGACCAGCCGCTGCGCGCTGCAGTTGATCTGCAGGAGGTCCCAGTCGGCGTCGACGGCCACCGCCGGGAACGGGTCGTGGTGGTCGAGCAGCCGCGCGATCGCGTGCCGCACCGAGTACATCTCGGCGTCGTCGAGCGTGCGCTGCGCGTACATCGGCGCGAAGCCCGCGAGGCGCAGCAGCTCGTTGCGTTCGGCGAGCGGCACGTCGAGCACGCCGGCGGCCCGCAGCACCAGCTCGCGGCTGGGATAGGAGCGGCCGGACTCGACGTAGCTCGCATGCCGCTGCGAGATGGCGC
>JBIIPQ010000377.1:0-4469 GCA_044342535.1 Burkholderiaceae bacterium | reverse complement strand
CCGCTATCCGGCCTACTGCACCGGCGTCTACGGGCTGCGGCCCTCGTTCGGCCGCGTGCCGGCCTTCCTGCCGAGCGCGAAGGAGGAGCGTCCGCCGGGCATGCAGACGATGTCGGTGCAGGGCCCGCTCGCCCGCACGGTAGGCGACCTGCGGCTCGCGCTCGAGGCGATGGCCGCACGCGATCCGCGCGACCCGTGGTGGGTGCCCGCGCCGCTGCGCGGGCCGGCGCTCGCCCGGCCGATCCGGGTCGCGATGACCGTGTCGGTGCCCGGCACCGTGGTGCACCCGGCGATCGTGCGTGCCATCGAACAGGCCGGCGCCTGGCTCGCCGAGGCGGGCTATGCGGTCGAGGCGGTCGATCCGCCGCACCTCGAGGAGGCCGCGAGCCTGTGGTCGGCGATCGCCGACACCGAGGTCCGCACGCTGATGGCCGACACGGTGGCGCGCTTCGGCGACGCCGGGCTGCGGACCGCCATGGCGGGCATGCAGCGCGGCTCGGTCGAGCTCGGCCTCGAGGGCTACATGCGCGCGATGGCGCGCCGCACGGCGCTCGTGCGCGACTGGTTCGTCTTCCTCGAGCGCTATCCGCTGGTGCTGGGGCCGGTCTGCGCCGAGCCGCCCTTCCCCTGGGGCCTGGACACCACGACGCCGGAGAACATGGACCGCGTGCGCCTCGCGCAGGGCCCGCAGTTCATGGTGCCGGTGCTCGGCCTGCCCTCGCTGTCGGCGCCGCTCGGCGCGGTCGACGGTGTGCCGATCGGCGTGCAGCTCACCGGGCCGCGCTATCGCGAGGATCTGGTGCTGGACGCGGCCGAGGTGCTCGAGGCACGGCATCCGTCGGCCACGCCGATCACGCCGGGCTGGTCGCCGTGAGCGCGCGCGATCCGCTGGCGTCGCTGCCGCCCGAGCAGCTCGGGGCGGCCGCCTGGTACGGCCCGAGGTGGCGCGGCCGCGAGGACTGGATCGTGCGGCTGTCGGCGACCGACGTCGACGAGATCGAGGCGGCGCTCGTGGCCTGGCCGGCACGCGCTCACGGTGCGCCCGCGCCGACGCATCCCGTGGATTTCCCGCTGCCCAACCTCGGCCCGCGGCTGGGCGCGATCCGCGACGAGCTCCTCAACGGCCGCGGCTTCTCGCTGCTCAAGGGCCTGCCCGTCAAGCGATGGAGCCGGCGCGAGACCACGACCGCGTTCATGGGCCTGGGCGCACACCTCGGGCGCGCCCGCTCGCAGAACGCCGCCGGCCACCTGCTCGGCCACGTGCGCGACCTCGGCCTGTCCTCGAGCGACCCGTCGGTGCGCATCTACCAGACACACGAGCGCCAGACCTTCCACACCGACTCGTGCGACGTCGTCGGGCTGCTGTGCCTGGCCAACGCCCGCCGCGGCGGCGACTCGCTGCTGGTGAGCAGCACGACGATCTTCAACGAGATGCGGCGCCGCCGCCCCGAGCTGCTCGAGCGGCTCTTCGAGCCCCTGGCCACCGATCGTCGCGGCGAGACGCCCGCGGGCATGAAGCCGTACTTCGAGATCCCGGTGTTCAGCTGGCACGCCGGCCACCTCACCGCGATCTACCAGCGCCAGTACATCGACAGCGCGCAGCGCTTCCCCGAGGCGCCGCGCCTCGAGCCGGCGCACCTCGAGGCGCTCGACCTGTTCGACGCGCTCGCCGAGGATCCGAAGCTGAACTTCAGGATGCGGCTCGAGCCGGGCGACGTGCAGTTCGTCCACAACCACACGACGCTGCACGACCGGACCGCCTTCGTCGACTGGCCGGCGCCCGAGCGGCGCCGCCACCTGCTGCGGCTGTGGCTCGCGGTGCCGGGCGCGCGCCCGCTGCCCGACGTGTTCGCGCAGCGCTACGGCAGCGTGACCGTGGGCGACCGGGGCGGCATCGTGGTGCCTGGCATGGTGCCCTGCGTGCCCGAGGCGTAGCGCGGCCGGGCGGCGCGACCGGCGCCGTGCCGGTCGCCCGACCGTGACACCACCACCGCGCCGCCCACCGACTGCACCGGGCCTGCGCACGGCGTGGCCGGTAAGGTGGCCGTCCCGATCCCGATCGATCCCGACGGCCACGCGCCGCACCGCCATGACCGACCCGCTGTCCCGACGCGTGCGCGCGATGCGCCGCTCCGACGTGCGCGACCTGCTGCGCCATGCCGGTCTGCCCGACATGATCTCGCTCGCCGGCGGGCTGCCCGCGGCCGAGCTCTTCGACGTCGAGGGCCTGCGTGCCGCGACCCTCGCCGCGCTCGAGCACTCGCCCGCCTCGGCGCTGCAGTACGGCATGACCGAAGGCCAGCCGGCGCTGCGCGAGGCGATCGCTGCGCTGCTGGGCGAGCGCGGCATCGCGGCGGGTGCCGAGGATCTGGTGGTCACCGCCGGCTCGCAGCAGGGGCTGGACCTGGTGGCGCGCGCGCTGCTCGACGACGGCGACGCGGTGGTGGTCGAGCGGCCGTCGTACCTCGCGGCGCTGCAGGCCTTCGGCCTGGCGTCGCCGCGCTGGTGCACGATCGGCGTCGACGCACACGGCGGTCGCGTCGAGGACCTCGACGCCGCCTGCGCGGGCGTGCGCCCGAAGCTCGTCTACGTCGTGCCCGACTTCGCGAACCCGACCGGCGCCTGCATGTCGATCGAGCGGCGGCGCGCGCTGGTGCGCTGGGCCGTGCGCCGCGAGGTGACGGTGATGGAGGACGATCCATACGGCGCGCTGCGCACGCGCGGCGAGGCGCTGCCCTCGCTCGCCGCGCTCGCGGCCGAGGTGCCCGGTGCGTCGCGCTGGATCGCGCAGGCGTCCACGCTGTCGAAGACGGTGGCGCCGGGGCTGCGCACCGGCTGGCTGCTGCTGCCGCCGTGGCTGCGTGAGGCGGTCGTGCTGATCAAGCAGGCCGCCGATCTGCACACCTCCTCGTTCGCGCAGGAGGTGGCCCGCCACTACCTCGTGTCGGGCCGGCTGCCGGCGCGGCTGGCGATCGTGCGCGCCGAGTACGCTCGGCGGCGCGATGCGCTGGCCGAGGCGCTGCAGGCGGGCTTCGGCGAGCGGCTCGCGCTGCAGGTGCCCGACGGCGGCATGTTCCTGTGGGGCCGGTTCACCGACGGCACCGACCCGCGCGCGCTGCTGCCGCATGCGCTCGAGCGCGGCACGATGTTCGTGCCGGGCGACGCGTTCTACGTCGCCGCGGCGGACTCGGGGACGCTGCGGCTGAACTTCAGCGCCGCGTCGCCGGACCGGCTGCGCGAGGGCGCGCGGCGGCTGCTCGAGGCGCACCGCGCGCTGCACCGGCTCGCCGAGGCGGCCTGAGCCGCGCGACGCCGCGCCCGAGGGGCGCGTCCCGACCTCAGCGGCGCGTCCCGGACCTCAGCGGCGCGTCCCGGACCTCGCGGGGCGCCGCTTCGGACCTCAGGCGGCGGTCTGGGGCGGTCCCTCGAGGGGCCGGCAGCGCCCGATCAGCTCGACCGGCCAGGGCAGTGCCGTACCGTTCGTGCGGTCGACCCACACATGCACCACGCGGCCGCGTCCGGCGAGCCGGGGCGGTCCGTCGCCGTCGCGACCGAGGTCGTGGATCTCCACCGCGTGCTCGAGGCTCGTGCGGCCGACGCGGACCACCTCGATGCGGCACTCGACGACACCCGGCGGCTTCACTTCGCGCAGGAAGTCGTACTCGACACGCGCCATCACCGCGGTGCGATCCGGGATGCCGCCGCGGATGCCCATCGCGACGTACCAGCCGTGGAAGGTGCGGTTGATGAACGCGAAGTAGCGCGCGTTGTTGACGTGGTCCGTGAACCGGTCATCGGGCAGGTCGGCATCGCCGACCGGAATGCGCAGCGCGTGGGTGCGGAGCGGGGCGTCGGTCATGCGCGGCAGTGTCGCACGGCCGAGGCCCGGCTCCATCAGGCGGGCTGTGCGGCCGGACGCGCCTGCAGGGCCGCCTCGAACACGTCCGGCGCATCCGAGGTCGTCGCGCGCTGCATGTCGCGCGGCCAGCGGGTGTCGTCGAAGGGCGTGCCGCGATGCAGGGTGCAGCGGTTGTCCCACATCACCAGGTCGCCGACGCGCCAGCGGTGCAGATAGGTGAAGCGGCGCTCGGTGGCATGCGCGAGCAGCCCCTCGACCAGCGCCTCGGCCTCGTCGTCGGGCAGGCCGCGCACGCGCCCGATGTGCGAGGCGAGGTACAGCGAGCGGCGGCCCGACTCCGGGATCGTGCGCACCAGCGGGCGCGCGACCGGCGCGAACGCGACGCGCTCCTGCTCGGACCAGTCGGTGAAGCCGAGCTTCCTGCGCGAGAACATCAGCGAGTGCTCGGCGAGCAGCCCGTCGATGCGCGTGCGCGTGGGCGCATCGAGCGCGTCCCAGGCCGCGCGCAGGTCGGCGAACTCGGTGTGACCGCCGATCGGCGCCACCGAGCGCGCGTAGAGCATCGACACGCGGCCGGTGGGCTGCTTGAACGAGCTGTCGGTGTGCCAGA
>JBIIPQ010000083.1:0-13575 GCA_044342535.1 Burkholderiaceae bacterium | reverse complement strand
GCGATGATCCTCGGCCGAACCGGCCAGCTCGGATGGGCGCTCGAGCGCCGCCTGCAGGGCCGGCCCGGCCTGATCGCCCTCGGACGCGGGGAACTCGATCTCGCCGACGCGGGCGCCGTCGCCGCGGCCGTCGAGTCGGCGCGCCCGCAGGTCGTCTTCAACGCCGCGGCCTATACCTCGGTCGACCGCGCCGAGACCGATCGGGATGCCGCGTTCGCGGTGAATGCCCGGGCCCCCGAGGCGCTCGCGGCGGCCTGCGCCCGCGTCGGCGCGATCCTCGTCCACTACTCGACCGACTACGTGTTCGACGGCCGCAAGGCCGGACGCTGGGTCGAGACCGATCCCACCGGCCCGCTCAGCGTCTACGGCGAGTCCAAGCTCGCCGGCGAGCAGGCGCTCGCGGCCTCGCCCTGCGCCTCGGTCGTGCTGCGCACGAGCTGGGTCTACGGCGACCACGGCGCGAACTTCGCCAAGACGATGCTGCGGCTGGCGACCGAGCGCGACGCGCTGCGGGTGGTGTCGGACCAGCACGGCACGCCGACCTGGGCGGGGCGGCTGGCCGAGGTGAGCGAGTCGATCGCCGGGCAGGCGCTGTCGAGCGGCGATGCGGTCGGCTGGCTGGGCGAGCGGCGCGGCGTCTATCACGCATCGGCCGCGGGCGAGACGACCTGGACCGAGTACGCGCGCTGCGTGCTGTCGGTGGCGCAGGACCTGCCGCCGTGGGCCGGCCGCCTGAAGGTGCTTGGCGCCCAGGTCGAGCCGATTCCGTCGTCGGCCTATCCGGTGCCGGCCCGGCGGCCCCAGAATTCGCTGCTCGACTGCACCCGCCTGGCCAGCACCTTCGGCTGCGCGATGCCCGACTGGCGCGGCGACGTCGAGGCCTACGTGAGGCGGCTCGCGGTGGCCTGAGGTCTGCGGGCGGCGCCTCGCGGCCGCCCGGGCTTCAGCGCTCGAAGGCCGGGCGTCCGCCGACCAGGGTCGTGCGGACGCGCCCGATCAGTTCGCGGCCGGAGAACGGCGTGTGGTGGCCCTGGCTGACCAGCGTCGCCGGCGACACCACCCAGGGCTCGACGGGATCGAACAGCACCACGTCGGCCGGCGCGCCCGGCGCGAGCGAGCCGCCGCCGCAGCGGGCGATCCGCTCCGGGTCGCAGGTGAGCCGCGACAGCGCGGTCGACAGCGGCACGCGGCTGCGCGCGGCCCAGGACAGCACCAGCGGCAGCAGCAGCTCGAGCGCGGTCACGCCGGGCTCGGCCTCGCCGAAGGGCACCAGCTTGGCGTCGTCGTCGACCGGCGTGTGGTCGGAGCAGACCGCGTCGAGCGTGCCGTCGGCGAGCGCGGCGCACAGCGCGTCGCGGTCGCGCTGCGCGCGGAACGGCGGGTCCACGCGGCACGCGCTGTCGAAGTAGCCGATGTCGACGTCGGTCACGTGCAGGTGGTGCACGCCGACGTCGGCGGTGACCGGCAGGCCCTCGCGCTTTGCCGTGCGGACCAGCTCGACGCCGGCCGCCGACGAGATCCGGCACAGGTGGACACGGCAGCCGTTGCCGCGCATCAGCTCGAAGATGGTGTGCAGGGCGACCGTCTCGGCGGTGATCGGCACGCCGGGCAGTCCGAGCCGCCCGGAGACCGGCCCGCTGTGCGCGACGCCGCCGCGCGACAGGAAGGCGTCCTGCGGCTGCAGCCAGACGGTGAAGCCGAAGCTCCTCGCGTACTGCATCGCGCGGGCGAGCACCTGGGTGTCGACCAGCGGCACGCTGGCCTGCGAGAAGCCCACGCAGCCGGCCTCGGCGAGCTCGGCCATCTCGGTGATCACCTCGCCCTTGAGGCCGACGGTGAGCGCGCCCAGCGGATACAGGTGCGTGCGCGCCAGGCTGCGCGCGCGGTGCTTGAGCATCTCGACCAGGCCCGGCTCGTCGAGCGGCGGATCGGTGTCGGGCGGGCAGACCAGGCGTGCCACGCCGCCGACGAGGGCGGCCTGCATCTCGGACTCGAGCGTGGCCTTGTACTCGAAGCCGGGTTCGCGCAGCCGCGCCGACAGGTCGACGAAACCCGGGCAGGCCACCAGCCCGCGGGCCTCGATGCGGCGATCGGCCTCGAAGCCGTCGGGGGCGGTGCCGACGGCGGCCACGCGTCCGTCGGCCAGGTGCAGGTCGGTGGTCGCATCGAGCCCGCTCGCGGGGTCGACGACGCGGGCGCCGGTGATCGTCAGTCTCATCGTGTCGGGCTCGTCGGGGCCGGTCAGCGGTTGCCCGCGAGGATGCTCATCACCGCCATGCGCACCGCGATGCCGAAGGTCACCTGCTCGAGGATCACCGACTGCACGCCGTCGGCCACCGCCGACTCGATCTCCACGCCGCGGTTCATCGGGCCCGGGTGCATCACGATCGCATCGGGCTTGGCGAGGGCGAGCTTCTCTGCGGTCAGGCCGTAGTGCTTGAAGTACTCCTGCGCCGAGGGCAGCAGCGCGCCGCGCATGCGCTCGTTCTGCAGGCGCAGCATGATCACCACGTCGACGTCCTTCAGGCCCGCGCGCATGTCGGTGAAGGTGCGCACGCCCATCTGCTCGAGACCGGGCGGCAGCAGCGTGAGCGGCGCGATCACCCGGACCTCGGGCACGCCGAGCGTGGTCAGCGCGTGGATGTCGCTGCGGGCCACGCGCGAATGCAGCACGTCGCCCACCACCGCCACCGTCAGGTTGGTGAAGTCCTTCTTGAAGTGGCGGATGGTGTACATGTCGAGCAGCCCCTGCGTGGGGTGCGCGTGCCGGCCGTCGCCGGCGTTGATCACGTGCAGGCCGGGGCCGACGTGCTGCGCGATCATGTACGGGGCGCCGCTCTGCGCATGCCGCACGACGAACATGTCGGCGTGCATCGCGGCGAGATTGTCGATGGTGTCGAGCAGCGACTCGCCCTTCGAGGCCGACGAGGTGCGCACGTCGAGGTTCACCACGTCGGCCGACAGCCGCGTGGCCGCGATCTCGAAGGTGGTGCGCGTGCGCGTGCTGTTCTCGAAGAACAGGTTGAAGACCGACTTGCCGCGCAGCAGCGGCACCTTCTTCACCTGCCGGTCGCTGACCTCGAGGAACGAGGACGCGGTGTCGAGCACATGCGTGACGATGTCGCGCGGCAGGCCCTCGATGGTCAGCAGGTGGCGCAGCTCGCCGTGCTCGTTGAGTTGCGGATGTCGCATCAGGCGGGCTCCACCGCGAGCGTGAAGCGGCCGTCGGCGGCGCGCCCGAGCACGAAGCCCTGGCCCGGCCCGAGCGGCAGCGCGGCGCCGACATGGTCGGCCTGGACCGGCAGCTCGCGCCCGCCTCGGTCGAGCAGCACCGCGAGCGCGACCCGCGCGGGGCGCCCGTAGTCGAACAGCTCGTTGAGCGCGGCGCGCACGGTGCGCCCGGTGTAGAGGATGTCGTCGACGAGGACGATGTCGGCGCCGTCGACCGGGAAGTCGATCCGGGTGGTGCCGGCGCCGCCGGCCGCGCGCAGGCCGCGCTCGGAGAAGTCGTCGCGGTGGAACGCGCTCGAGAGGAAGCCGAGCGGCGCGTCGGGGCACAGTTCCTGGTGCAGGCGCCGCGCGATCCAGGCGCCGCCGCTGTGGATGCCGACGATCGCGGGGCCCTGCCCGCCCGCGGCGGCGATGCGCGCGGCCACCGAGGCACGGAGCTCGGCGTAGATCGCCTCGGCGTCGAGCGTTCGCGGGCTCGCGTCGGCGGCAGCGGGATCGGTCATCGGGTCGGGGTCTCGTGGGCGGGGTCGGCATCGGGGCGGCGGCGCAGCCCGTCCAGGTACTGCGACAGGATGACCGCCGCGGCCACGCCGTCGTCGTCGTCGCCGGCACGGCCGCCGGCGGACGCGATGATAGCCTGAGCCTCGCGGCTGGAAAACCGCTCGTCGACACGCTCGACCGGCAGGCCGAAACGCCCGTTCAGCTGGTTGGCGAAGCGGTCGGCCAGACGGGTGGTCTCGGTCGGCGAGCCGTCCTCGTCGAGCGGCCGGCCGACGACCAGGCGCTGCGGCTGCCACTCGCGCAGCAGCGCCGCGATCCGCTCGAAGCGACGATCGACCGGCACCGCCTCGACGATCGCGAGCGGACGTGCGTCGCCGATCAGGGTGTTGCCGATCGCCACCCCGATGCGCCGCACGCCGAAGTCGAAGCCGAGCAGGGTCTCCGGAGCGGCACGGCCGTGCACCGTGTCCGGGGCGGCGGCGCCGAGCATCGTGTCCGGGGCGGCGCGGCCGCCCCGGGGCTCAGGCATGCCCGGCGGACGAGGACAGGAACGCCGGGTCGATGCCCAGCAGCCCGTAGGCGCGCGACAGGCGCTGCGCGACCGGCGTGTCGAAGATGACGTCGGGATGGGCCTCGACGGTCAGCCAGGCATTGCGCGCGATCTCGTCCTCGAGCTGGCCGGGGCCCCAGCCGGCGTAGCCGAGCGTGACCAGCAGGCGGCTCGGCCCCTCGCCCAGGGCCACGGCCTCGAGCACGTCCTTCGACGAGGTCAGGCCGAGCGAGTCGCCGATCGACACGGTCGAGTTCCAGGTGCCCAGCGGCTGATGCAGCACGAACCCGCGATCCGTCTGGACGGGGCCGCCGAAGAACACCGGGCTCCCCGCGAGCGGGGCGATTTCGAGCTTGAGGTCGATGCGCTCGAACAGCGATTGCAGGTCGAGCTCCATCGGCCGGTTGATGACCAGGCCGAGCGCGCCCTTCGCGCTGTGCTCGGCGATGAACACCACGGCCCCGCCGAAGTTGGGGTCCGCCATGTTGGGCATCGCGAGCAGGAAGTGGTTCGTCAGGTTCGTCGCGACGTCGGGTGCAGCCATGAAACCATTGTAAAGGGGCGGTCCGGACGGCACAATCGCGCCCCCTGCGGAGCTGCCCATGCCCACGCCTTCCTCCGACACCGGCCTCGTCTGGTTCCGGCGCGACCTGCGCGTCGACGACCATGCCGCGCTCGCCCATGCGCTCGCCGGCTGCGCCCGCGTGCACTGCGCGTTCGTCTACGACCGCGAGATCCTCGACGCCCTGCCCACGCGCGCGGACCGCCGCGTCGAGTTCATCCGCGATGCGCTGCGCGAGCTCGACGCGTCGCTGCGCGCGCTCGGCGGCGGACTGATCGTCGTGCACGACCGCGCCGCCGATGCGATCGCCGCGCTCGCGGCCCGGCTGGGTGCGGCCACGGTCGTGGCGGCCCGCGACTACGAGCCCGACGCGGTGCGGCGCGATGCCGAGGTCGAGGCGAGGCTGCGTGCCGACGGCCGGCGCCTCGTGCTGGTCAAGGACCAGGTCGTCTACGAGACGGACGAGGTGCTCACCGGCCAGGGCCGTCCCTTCTCGGTGTTCACGCCCTACCGCAACGCATGGATGAAGCGCCTGGAGTCCGAAGGCGCAGAGCTCGGTCCGGTCGCGCCCCGCCCGGCGGACGCGCTCGCCGCCGGGCGCCTGGCGCCGCCGCCGGCAGGGTTGCGTGCCACCACGGCGGCCGGCGAGGCCGGCACGGCGCCGGTCGACGGCGTGCCGACGCTGGCCGCGATCGGCTTCGAGCCGACCGACCTCGCCTCGCTGGCGCTGCCGACCGGTGCCAGCGGCGGTGCACGGCTGCTCTCGGACTTCGTCGGGCGCATCGGCCGCTACCGCGAGGCCCGCGACTTCCCCGCCGTGCGCGGGCCGTCCTACCTGTCGGCCCACCTGCGCTTCGGCACGGTCTCGGTCCGCACGCTCGTGCGCGAGGCCCTGCGCGCCCTGCGCGCCGAGCCCGCCGACGCCGAAGGCGCGCGCACCTGGCTGTCCGAGCTGGTCTGGCGCGACTTCTACTTCCAGGTCCTGCACCACCATCCGCGGGTCGCCGAGCGCTCGTTCAGGCCCGAGTACGACCGCATCGAATGGGAGACCGGCGAGCAGGGCGAGGCGCTGTTCGCCGCGTGGTGCGAGGCGCGGACCGGCTACCCGCTGGTGGACGCGGCGATGCGCCAGCTGCTGACCAGCGGCTACATGCACAACCGGCTGCGGATGGTGGTCGCCTCGTTCCTGTGCAAGGACCTCGGCATCGACTGGCGACGCGGCGAGCGCTTCTTCGCCCGGCACCTGAACGACTACGACCTCGCGGCGAACAACGGTGGCTGGCAGTGGGCCTCGTCGAGCGGCTGCGATGCGCAGCCCTACTTCCGCATCTTCAACCCGGTGACGCAGTCGCAGAAGTTCGATCCGAAGGGCGCGTTCATCCGACGCTACCTGCCGGCGCTGGCGGGCTTCGGCGACACGCGGATCCACGCGCCGTGGCTGGCCTCGCCCGCCGAGCAGGCGCAGGCCGGCTGCACGGTCGGCCGCGACTACCCCGCGCCGGTGGTCGACCACGCGCTCGCCCGAGCCCGGACGCTGGAGCGCTATGCGGTGGTGAAGGCCGGCGCCTGACCCCGGCGGGCCCGCCCGGGCCCGCCAGGGCCGGCCCGCGGCGCCGGGCAGCGCCGCCCACGGTTGCGCTTGCGGGCGCCTTCGGACACGATGACGACACAAGTCCGGGGCGCGGTCTGCCGCGTTCCGGCCCCTCGCCGGAGGTCGTCGATGGCCCTGTCCGGATTTCGCGCGGCACTGTCGCGCGCGATGCCCGATCCCGCCGCTGCGCTGCACCGGCTGCAGCCGGAGGACCTGCGCGCCGGCGAACCCCTGCCCTTCGATCTCTACGACGGCAGCGGACGACGACTCCTGCAGGCCGGCGCGGTGATCGCCGACGAGGCCCGGCTCGAGCAGATGCTCGGGCGCGGCCTGCACTGCGACGCCGAGCGCTTCGCCGCCCTGTCGGCGGCGGCGAGCGCGTCCGGTCAGCCCGCGATGCAGCGGCCCCGGGTCTCGAAGGTCAGGCCCTGGCGGCGGCTGCACACGCTGCGCGACACGCTCGAATCGGCGCTGCCGACGATCGCCGCCGCCGCGGCCGAGGCACCCGCGGCACTCGGTGCGGTGCGGCTCGCCGGTGCCGAGCTGCAGCGGCTCTGTGCGCTCGACCCCGACGCGATGCTCGCCGTGCCGCTGCTGATCGACGGCGGGCGCTACGGCACGCGCCACGGGATCGCCGCGGCGGTGCTGGTCGAGTTCATGCTCGCGCGGCTCGACGCCTCGGCCCTCGAGCGGCGCTCGGCCGTGCTCGCGGCGCTGACGATGAACGTCGGCATGCTCGAGCTGCATGAGGCGCTCTATTCGCACCAGGGCGGCCTGAGCCAGGCGCAGCGCGACGCGGTGATCGCGCATCCGCGGCTCGGGGTGGCGCGGCTGCGCGCGGCGGGGGTCGACGATCCGCTGTGGCTCGCCACCGTCGGACAGCATCACGAGCATCACGACGGCACCGGCTATCCCGCTGGGCTCGCGAGCCCGGCGCTGCCGCTGACCTCGCAGGTGCTGATGGTCGCCGACCGCTGGTGCGCGATGGTCGCCGCGCGCGCCTATCGCCGCGGCGCCCCGCCCGACCAGGCGCTGCAGCTGCTGCTCGGGCGGCTCGGGCAGCAGGCCGACCCGAGGCTCGGCCCGATGCTCTCGGAGGTGGTCGGCCCGACCCCGCCCGGCACGCCGGTGCGCCTGGCCAGCGGCGAGCACGGGCTGGTGTTCCGCCGTACCCGGGATCCGGCCGCGCCGCTCGTGCTCGCCTTCCGCTCGGCGATCGGCATTGCGCATCCCGAAGGCGTGCGGCGCGCGACCTCCGAGCCGCGGCTGCGGATCGAGTCGTGCGTGCGCCTAGAGGCGCTCGGATGCCCGATCGACCCGGCGTCGATCTGGGAGGCGGCGGAGGTGCTCGAGGCGGATCCGGCGGCGCCCGGCTGACGCCGGCGCCGCACGGCAGGCCCGCCGCGGATCAGCCGGCCGACTGCCGGCGCTGCGCGAACGCAGCCACCAGACGCAGCAGCTCGTCCTCGTCGTAGGGCTTGCCGAGGAACGCGTCGACACCGAGCGACATCGCGTGACTGCGGTGCTTGTCGGCGGTGCGCGAGGTGATCATCACGATCGGAAGGTGCTTCCAGCGATCGTCGCCGCGCAGGTTCTTCGTCAGGTCGAAGCCGTCCATCCGCGGCATCTCGATGTCGACGAGCATCACGTCGGGCACGGTGTCCTGGAGCTGGCGCAGCGCGTCGACGCCGTCCTTGGCCAGCATCACCTGGTAGCCCTCTCGGGCCAGCAGCCGCTGCGTGACCTTGCGCACCGTGACCGAGTCGTCGACCACCATCACCGTCGGCGCGATCTCGATGACCGTCGGCGCGAAGCTCGCGGTATCGCCTTCACCGGCCTGCGCGCCCCGGCCGGTGGCCGCGATCTGCACCGGATTCAGGATGAGCACGATGTCGCCGTTGCCGAGCACGGTCGCGCCGGCCATGCCGGTCAGGCGCGCGAGCTGCGGCCCGACGTGCTTGACCACCACCTCCTGGCTGGGCGCGACATGGTCGACATGCAGCGCGATGCGCTGGGCGCCCGAACGCACGATCACCACCGGCGAGTAGCGCTGCGCGAGCGGCGTGCAGCCGGGGAGCTCGAGCAGGCTGCCCAGGAAGTACAGCGGCACCGGCTGGCCATGCCAGTCGACCGCGTGCTGCGCGTAGGCCGAGGCGAGCTGCTCCGGCTTGATCTGCATCACCTGCTCGATCAGCGCCGAGGTGACCGCAATGCGCATCGAGCCGACGGTCAGCAGCACGACCTGGGCGACCGCGAGCGAGACCGGCAGGTGCACGCTGAACCGGGTGCCGCGCCCGGGCACCGACTCGAGGTCGATGCGTCCGCCCATCGCGGCGACCTCTGCACGGACCACATCCATGCCGACGCCGCGGCCGGCGATCGCGGTGACCTCGGTCGCCGTCGTGAAACCCGGCATGAAGATCATGTCGCCGAGCTCGCGCTCGCCGGGATGCGCGTCGGGCGAGATCAGCCCGCGCTCGACGGCGCGCGCGCGGATCCGCGAGTAGTTCAGCCCTGCGCCGTCGTCGGCGAACGCGAGGACCACCTCGTTGCCCTCCTGGCGCACCTCGAGCGTGATCTCGCCGGAGTCGGACTTGCCGGCCGCCAGGCGCTCGGCGCGCGGCTCGATGCCATGGGCCACGGCGTTGCGCAGCAGGTGCTCGATGGGCCCGGCCATGCGCTCGAGCACGCCGCGATCGAGCTCGGAGGCGATGCCCTTGAGGTCGAGGTGCACCCGCTTGTCGAGCTCCTTGGCGGCCTGGCGCACGACACGGTAGAGCCGGTCGGCGATCGAGCCGAACTGCACCATCCGGATCCGCATCAGGTCCTGCTGGAGGTCGCGCGTGACCTGCGTCTGGCGGGCGAGGTCGCGGTGGGCCTCGTCGAGGTTGCGCAGCGCGTTCTGCTGGACCGTCGCCACGTCGCTGACCGACTCGGCCAGCATCCGCGTGAGCTCCTGGAAGCGCGTGTAGCGGTCGAACTCGAGCGGGTCGAACTGCGCGTCGCGCTCCAGGCTGCGCTCGCGGCGCGCGTCGATCTGGGAGTCGGCGGCGAGCTCGATCTCGCGCAGCTGCGTGCGCAGCCGACTGACGTTCTCGGTCAGCTCGCCGAGCGAGGTGCGCAGCGAGCCCAGCTCGTTCTCGAGGCGCGCACGCGCGATCGAGACCTCGCCGGCCTCGTTGACCAGCCGGTCGAGCAGGTCGGCGCGCACCCGGATCAGCGACGGCGGCTGGCCGGTGGCGCCGGACGGCGCGACGCGCGGCGACGCGCTGTCCTCCGCGGCGGCCTGCACGGGCGCGCCCGCCGCGTCGACGCCGACCCCGGCGGCAGCCGGCACCAGGCTCGCGATGACGGCGCGGGCGGCGGCCTGCGCCGGCTCGGACTGGGGATCGCGGACGGCCTCGTACAGCGCGAGCACCTGGTCGAGGCGCGCGTTCAGGTCTTCGATCAGCGGCGGCGGAACGCGGCTGAGCGCGCTCGCCGATTCGATCCGCGTCTCCATGTCGTGCACGAGATGGCCGAGCCGCATCGCGCCAGCCATGCGCGCGCTGCCCTTGACCGTGTGCAGCAGCCGCATCAGCGCCGCCGGGTGCTCCGGATCGTCGGGCGCGGCGGACCAGTCGCGCAGCACATCACCGATCCGGGGCAGGAGCTCGTCGCCCTCCTCGACGAAGTCCTGCGCGAGCTCGACGTCGATGTCGTCGACGACGGCGGCCAGGGATTCGACCGACGGCTCGGGGACCTGGCGCGGCACGGCACGCACCAGCCGCGGCGGCTCGGGCGGTGGCTCGGGCGGTGCCTCGGACAGTGCCTCGGGCGGTGCCTCGGACGGTGCCTGGGGCAGCGGCTCGGGCGGCGGCTCGTCGGACGCGCCGAGGGCGGCGTCGACATCCTCGAGCTCGAGGGTCGCATCGACATCCTCGAGCTCGAGGGTCGCATCGACGTCCTCGAGGTCGAGGGTCGCATCGACATCCTCGAGGTCGAGAGGCGCATCGACGTCCTCGAGGTCGAAGGCATCGTCGTCGGTGCGCTCGCCGGGCGACGGCGCCGATGCGCAGGTGCGCGCGGCGAACGCCTCGGCGCGCGCGAGCAGCAGCGGGTCGGGTTCGGGATCGTCACGGTCGGCGAAGCGCCCGAGGGTGCCGCGCAGCCGTGCCGCGATCCATTCGAGGTCGTCGAGGTCGTCGGCCGATGGTGGCAGCCGCGAGGCGGCCAGCCCGAGCAGGCCGCGCTCGAGCGCGTCGGCGGTCTCATGGACGGTCGCCAGGCCGACGATGCGCGAGGTGCCGCGCAGTGAATGCATCGCGCGCAGCGTGGGCTCGGCGAGCGGCCTGGACGGGTCGGCGCGCCAGCCGGCAATACATGCGTCGAGCGCCGCGAGCAGCTGCCCGGCCTCGTCGAGGAAGATCCGGAAGAGCTGCGCGTTGAGGAGACGATCGCCGACGCGGACCATGCCGTCGGCGAGCAGGTCCTGGTCCGGGCCCGGGTCCTCGTCCTCGTCCTCGTCGCCGAATGATTCCAGCCCGATGAGCGCGAGCGCATCCGCACCGGCGGGTTCCCCGACCGCCATCGGCTCGATCTCGTCGAGCAGCGACAGCGTCGGCACCTCGGACTCGAGCGGGTCCTGGAACGGATCCTGGAGCGGATCCGCGCCCGGTTCGGCGAGCTCGAAATCGAAGTCGAGATCGATGCCGAGATCGGTGGGCGCCTCGGTCTCCTCGGTCGAACCGGCGGCCTCGGACCGGCCGGCCGGCAGCAGGCTCTCGAGCAGCACCGGCGGCAGGCCCTCGAGAGGCCGGCCGGTCTCGGGCTCCGTACCGTCGCGCAGCCCGTGCGCCCGGTTGATGATCGGCGTCGGGTCGATCGAGGCGAGCGGATCCTCGCGCAGCCGCCCGACCCAGCCGAGCATCGCCTCGTGCGCCTCGGCGACCAGCGCATAGAGCGCGGGCGTGCCCGGACGCTCGTCGCCGACCCAGCCGTTGATCACCTGCTCGATCGCCCAGGCGGCATCGCCGAACGCCGGCAGGCCGACCATGCGGCTCGAGCCCTTCAGTGTGTGGAAGCCCCGGCGCAGCGTCGTCAGCGGGCCGGCATCGGCGGGCGACGCCATCGACTCGGCACGCGCCTCGACGATCGCGTCGAGCACCTCGTCGGCCTCGTCGAGGAAGATGCCCAGCAGCTCGGCGTCGATCGCATCCTCGGCCGGCAGCACCACCGCGGCGATCGCCGGGCCGTCCGGCAGACCAGCCACCCGCGCCACGGCACCAGCAAGTGCCGCCGTGTCGGGCGCGTCACCGGCGTCGAGCCGCGCGATCGCCTCGGTGGCCGCAGCCCTCAGCTCGCCGTCGTCGAGCAGCATCGCCTCGTCGCGGATCGCGTCGAGCACCTCGTGCAGGGCCGCACGCGGCATCGGATCGGTGGGGTCCGCGCCGAGCGCGGCCAGCAGCGGCAGGACCTGGGCGCGACGCTCGAGCAGAAGTTGCTCGAGCGAGCGGTCGGCCTCGAGGTCGACCTCGACGACGCCGGCCTCGGCCACGAGCGCATCGAGCGACGCCAGGGGCGTGCCGTCCCCGCCGTCGCCCCAGTCGATCGAGATCCCGCCGTCGTCCGGCGCGGTACCGGCCGTCAATGCACCGCCCATGCTCGGCTCGAGTTCGGACGGCTGGAACGCGCCGAGCATCGGCAGGTCCAGGTCCAGACCCAGATGAAAGTCCAGGTCCAGGCCCGGTGCCTGCGCCCTCGGCGGCTCCAGGGCATCGGCCTGCAGCGAGAACGCGCCCGGCATCTCGGGCGCCTGCGGCAGCTCGAACGCATCGGCATCGGGCGGATCGAGCAGCTCGAAGTCCGGCGGCTCCAGGCTGTCGGCGTCCTGCGTCCGGTGACGTTCGCCGAGCCGCGCGACGAAGGCGTCGTCGTCGCGACTGAATTCGAAGCCGCCGACGTGACGACCGTCGGCCTGACGCAGCGAATCGACGAAGAATCCGATCGCGCCGAGGCTGGCGGCGATCCGCTCGCAGTCGGCCTGCGGCGGCTCGTCGGTCTCGGCGAACGCGGCGACCTGGCGGCTCACGATGTCGGCGCCCTCGGCGGCCTCGTCATGGCCGAGCAGGCGCAGTGCGCCGGCGACCTGCCTGAGCAGCGGCTCGAGCGGCGGCAGCTCGGCACGCTGCGCGCCAGGCTCGCGGAAATAGCCGTCGAGCACTTTCTCGCAGGCGCGCAGGTTGGCCTGCAGCTCGCCGACGTAGGCCGCCGTCGTCAGCCGCTCCTGCGCCGCGCGGGACAGCTCGCTCAGCCACTCGGGTGCGGGCTCGCCGTCGGTTTCCTGGCGCGCGCAGAGCCGGTCGAGCCGATCGGCCATCTCGCCGGCGCGCCGCTCGTGCTGGGCGACGCCGCGCGCGCCGCGCTCGAGCGCCTGCTCGACGAACAGCAGCGCGGTGGCGACCTCCAGCGACAGCACCTCGGCGAGCGAGGAACCGGCCGCCGAGAGCGCGCGCCGCAGGCCGACGAGTACCCCCGACAGCTTCTGCAGTCCCGGCCACGGCAGCCGGGCGACCGCGGCGTCGAGCTGCTGCGCGGCCTGCGCGAACGCCGGCAGGTCCTGTGCGCTGCCGCGCACGTATTTCTCCCAGGCGGCCATGGACGCGGCGTTCGCCTCGCGTGCGGCACGCAGGTTGCGAGAATCGACCACCGCATAGCGCGGCGTCTCGAAGTCCGAAGGCACCGTACCGCCCAGCCGGTACAGGCGGCGCGCCTCGTCGGCGAGCGGCGAGCCGCCGCCGGTGCGGGCGAGCATGAACAGCAGGTCGCGCAGCAGCCGGTCGGCGATCGGTGCGCCACTGCCGAGCGTGCGCGACAGCTGCAGGTTGATGCGGCCGACCAGCCGCTTCGCGAAGACGTCGACCGGCAGCGCCTGCACGCGCAGCGCGTCGAGGAACGCCGTCGACAGCCACCAGAAGGTGCGCTGGCCCGAAGCGCCGTGGGCTGCGTGCAGCCGCGACAGTGCGCCGTGCATCGCGCCGAGCGCCTCGGCATCGCGCGGGTTGCGCAGGAACCGCAGCAGCCCGGCCTCGAAGGCGGCGCGAAGGCGGGCGGCCTGCGCCGTCGACAGCGGATCGGCGTGCGCGAGGCGCGGCGGACGCA
>JBIIPQ010000376.1:0-4487 GCA_044342535.1 Burkholderiaceae bacterium | reverse complement strand
CGCCGGACGGGACACCCGCGGCGCGCTGCGGCTGGACGAGGTCGTCGGCACGGTCGTCGAGCGTATCGCCGGCCTGCAGGCAACGCTCGGCATCGGCCCCGCCGAGACCGTGGCGATCGGCTTCGGCCAGGGCGCGACGCTGGCGCTCGAGCTTGCCCGCGCACGGCCCGGCGTCGCCTCGATCGTCGTGGCCTACGCGGGGCGGCTCGCCCGGCCGCTCGAAGGCCACGAGCAGATCGGCGCGACCGTGCACCTGATCCACGGCGAGTTCGACAGCGTCGTGCCCGCGGTCCACGCGGGCCGCGCGTACCGCGGCCTGCGCGCGCTGGGCAGCGACGTGACGCTCGACATCGTCGAGGACGAGGCGCACACCATCGGCCAGGAGATGGTGAACCTGGGCACGACGCGGGTCATGCAGACGGTGTTCCGCGGCCGGGCTCCGGCGGCCAGGCGGACCACGCTGCACTGACCCGCAAGGCAGCCCCGCCGGCGAGGGCGCGGCGGGTCGGGCCGCAGCGCCCCGCCCCGGTCTCAGGCCGGGACGGGACCCCGGTCGGTGACCGGCCGCTGGTCGATCGGCGCGTGCATCACCGCGGCGAACGCCCCGAACGCGATCACCAGGATCCAGGCCCAGTCGTACGAGCCGGTCGCATCGAAGATCCGCCCGCCGAGCCACGCGCCGAGGAAGCTGCCGATCTGGTGCCCGAAGAAGATCACGCCGCCGAGCAGCCCCAGATGGCGCACTCCGTACATCTGGCCGACGAGCCCGGTGGTGAGCGGTACCGTCGACAGCCAGAACAGACCCATCGCGGCCGCGAACAGCCACACCGACCACACCGACAGCGGCGCGAGCAGGAAGGTGATCATCACCAGCGAGCGCGCGACGTAGATGCCGGACAGCAGCCACTTCTTCGAGAAGCGCACGCCGAGCCAGCCGGCCGACAGGCAGCCGATCACGTTGAACAGCCCGACGATCGCGATCGCCTGGGCGCCGAGCGACAGGGGCATGCCCTTATCGGCGAGGTAGGCCGGCAGGTGCAGGCCGATGAACACCACCTGCAGGCCGCAGACGAAGTAGCCCCAGAACAGCAGGTGGAAGCTGCGATCGCCGAGCGCCTCGCGCATCGCCTCGCCGAGCGTGCTGCTGCCCGCCGCGCGTGCGCCGGCCTCGCGGTCGCCCCGCACGCCCAGGGCCAGCAGCAGGATCAGCGCCACCACGATCGCATGGCCGTAGACCGCGCCCTGCCAGCCGAACACACGGATCGCCTCGGCGGTCGAGGGCAGGAACAGGAACTGGCCGAACGAGCCGGCCGCGGTGCCGATGCCGAACGCCCAGGTGCGCCGCTCGGGCGGCACCAGCTTGCCGACCGCGGCGAACACGATGCCGAACGCGGTGCCGCCGACGCCGAGGCCCACCAGCACGCCGCCGGTCAGCGACAGCATGGTGCCGGTGGTGGCCACCGCCATGCCGAGGAAGCCGAGCACGTAGAGCACCGCGCCCAGCATGAGGGTGCGCATCGCGCCCCAGCGGTCGGCCATCGCGCCGAGCAGCATCGCGCCGGTGCCCCAGACGATGTTCTGGATCGCGACCGCGAAGCCGAAGGTCTCGCGCGACCAGCCGCGCGCCTGGGTCATCTCGGGCAGGAACAGGCCCCAGGACGAGCGCGCGCCGTTCGACAGCAGCAGGATCAGGCAGGCGAAGACGAGGACCGTCATCCAGCCCGCCGCGGGCGCGGCGGGTGCGCGTCGATCAGAGGCCACGGAACGCCTTGCGGGCCTGCTCGAGGGTGAAGTCGATCTCGGCGTCGCCGTGCGCCGACGAGAAGAAGAAGGCCTCGACCGTGGACGGCGGGAAGTAGACGCCGGCCTCGAGCATGCGGTGGTAGAAGCGCTTGAAGCGCTCGGCGTCCTGCGTCATCACCTCGGCGAAGCTGCGCGGCGGCGCGTCCATCATGTACATGCCGGCCATCGTGCCGCAGTGCTGCGCGCTGAAGGTCACGCCCGCCTCCTTGGCCGCGTCGCGCAGCCCGGCGACCAGGCGGCCCAGCCGCGCCGACAGCGCGTCGTGGAAGCCCGGCACCGAGATCAGCTCGAGGGTCGCGAGCCCGGCGGCCATCGCGATCGGGTTGCCCGACAGCGTGCCCGCCTGGTAGACGGGGCCGAGCGGCGCCATCATGTCCATCACCTTGCCCGGGCCGCCGATCGCGCCGACCGGCATGCCGCCGCCGATCACCTTGCCGAAGGCGGTCATGTCGGGCGTCACGCCGCTGACCTGCTGCATGCCGCCGAGCGCGACCCGGAACCCGGTCATCACCTCGTCGAAGATCAGCAGCGAGCCGTCGGCCGAGCAGATCTCGCGCAGGCCCTCCAGGAAGCCCGGCTGCGGCAGGATCAGGTTCATGTTGCCGGCGGCCGGCTCGACCATCACGCAGGCGATCTCGCCCGGATGCGCGTCGAACAGCGTCTTGACACTCGCCAGGTCGTTGAACTGCGCGATCAGGGTGTGCTTGGCGAGGTCCTCGGGCACGCCCGCCGAGCTCGGCTGGCCGAAGGCCAGCGCGCCGCTGCCGGCCTTGACCAGCAGGCTGTCGGCGGTGCCGTGGTAGCAGCCCTCGAACTTCAGGATCTTGGTGCGGCCGGTGAAGCCGCGCGCCAGCCGCAGCGCCGACATCGCGGCCTCGGTGCCGGAGCTGGTGAAGCGCACCCGCTCGACATGCGGGAACAGCGCGCAGATCTTCTCGGCGAGCTCGGTCTCCATCACGTTCGGCGCGCCGTACGACAGGCCGCGACCGGCGGCTTCGCGCACGCGCTCGAGCACCAGCGGGTGGGCGTGGCCGACGATCATCGGGCCCCAGGAGCCGAGGTAGTCGACGTAGCGCGTGCCCTCGACGTCCCACATGTAGGCGCCCTCGGCGCGGGCGATGAAGCGCGGCGTCCCGCCGACGGCGCGGAACGCGCGGACCGCCGAGTTCACCCCGCCGACCAGCACTTCCTTTGCGCGGTCGAATTCCTGCTGGTTGGTGGCCATCGCGATCGTGCTCCCTGTTTTCGGTCGGGCAGTATAGTACCCGTCACATCCGCCCTGCCCTCCGACCGACCATGTCCGAAACGACCGCCACCGTCCCCGACACCGGCCGAATCGCCGTTCGCCGCATCGACGGCACGATCCTCGCGATCGGCCTCGATCGGCCGGCCAAGCGCAACGGCTTCACGCCCGAGATGGCGCTGCAGCTGGCCGACGCCTACACCGAGCTCGAGCGCGACGACACGCTGCGGGTCGGGGTGCTCTACGCGGAAGGCGATCACTTCACCGGCGGCCTGGACCTGCCGCGCTGGGCGCCGAAGATGCAGGCCGGCGAACCGATGTGGCCGGCCGACCGGATCGATCCGTTCGGGCTGCGCGAGCCGCGCCGCACCAAGCCGCTGGTCTGCGCGGTGCAGGGCTGGTGCTGGACCCTGGGGCTGGAGCTGATGATGGCGGCAGACATCGCCGTCGCCGCCCACGACACCCGTTTCTCGCAGCTCGAGGTGCTGCGCGGGGTGATGGCCACCGGCGGCGGGACGATCCGCATCGCCGAGCGTGCGGGGCTGTCGAACGCGCTGCTCTACCTGCTGACGGGCGATTCGTTCGATGCGGCCGACGCGCTGCGCATGGGCCTGGTGCAGAAGCTCGTGCCGGCCGGCACGCAGTTCGACGAGGCGCTGGCGATCGCCCGGCGCATCGCGGCGGCTGCGCCGCTGGCGGTGCGCGCCACGCTCGCCAACGCCCGGCTCGCGGTCGAGCACGGCCTGCACGCGGCGGTCGCCGAACATGCCTCGGTGCAGCAGGGCCTGGCCCGCAGCGAGGATGCGGCCGAAGGGGTCGCAGCGTTCAGGGAGCGCCGGGCGCCGCGCTTCCAGGGCCGCTGAACGGCCCGGTTACTTCGCGAACAGGCGGCTCGGATCGCCGAAGGCCTTGAACTCGAGCGCATTGCCCGACGGATCCAGGAAGAACATCGTCGCCTGCTCGCCGACCTGCCCCTTGAAGCGCACATGCGGCTCGATGACGAAGCGCGTCCCGGCAGCCTTCAGCTTCTCGGACATCGACTCCCATTCCGGCATGCCGAGCACCACGCCGAAGTGGCGCACCGGCACGTCGTCGCCGTCGACCGCGCTGGTCGAGCGGTGGCCGCATTCGCCCGGCGCGAGGTGCGCGACGATCTGATGGCCGTAGAGGTCGAAATCGATCCAGGCGTCCGACGAGCGCCCCTCCGGACAGCCGAGCAGCTCGCCGTAGAACGCGCGCGCGGCCTGCAGGTCGTGCACCGGGAAGGCGAGGTGGAAGGGCTGGGTGACGGCATAGGCGGACACGGTCGGGGCTCCTTCGGATGGGGCGGTCATTGTAGCGGCGGGTCCCCGGCCGCCGGCGCGACGGCGGTCACGCGCACCGCGCAGTACTTGAGCTCGGGGATCTTGCCCTGCGGGTCGAGGGCGGAGTTGGTCAGCAG
>JBIIPQ010000375.1:0-4489 GCA_044342535.1 Burkholderiaceae bacterium | reverse complement strand
GTGCCGTCGTCGCCGACCACCACGCCCGAGCCGAGGCTCGAGGTCTGCTGGCGGCGCTGCTGGTCGCCGAAGAAGCGGCGGAACAGCGGGTCGCTGAAGAACGGATGATCGGGGGCCGCTCGAGTCTCCTTGGTCGTGAAGACGTTGACCACGGTGGGCGTCGCGCGGCGGGCCGCTTCGGCGTATGACAGAATCGACGCGGTCGGCGCGCCGGCGGCGGCCCCGGGGGTCGGTGCCTCGCGGACCGGCGAAGGGATCGGGGCGGGGGGCGAGAGCCGCTCGGGCAGCCATTCGGGTCTGAGCGTCGCGACGACGAAGACACCGGCGAGCCCGACCGTCACGGCCTGGGCGAACGTCAACCAGAGCTTCTTGAGCATGAACGCTAACGAGGACGGCAGGCTGCGGGGCGGTCTGGGTGCGGCGCGATCGGTGTCGAGCGCGGATCTGGCCGCGTGGCTCGACGGACTGCTCGAGGCGAGGCGCTTCGACGATTATTGCCCGAACGGCCTGCAGGTGGAAGGCGAGGCCGACGTGCGGCGCATGGTCACCGGGGTCACCGCGAGCCTCGCGCTGGTGAAGGCGGCGGCGGCGCGCGGCGCGCAGGCGATCCTCGTGCATCACGGCTGGTTCTGGCGCGGCGAGGACCCCCGCGTGGTCGCCACCAAGCGCGAACGGCTCGCGACGCTGCTGTCGCACGGCATCGGCCTGTACGCCTACCACCTGCCGCTGGACGTGCATCCCGAGCTGGGCAACAACGTGCAGCTCGCTCGGCGGCTCGGCTGGCCGGACGGCGAGGCCTTCGGGCGGGACGGCCTGCTGCGGATCGCCGAGCTGCCGGCGCCCACCGGCGCCGAGGCGCTCGGCGAGCGGCTGCGCGGGGCGCTCGACCGTGAACCGCTGCTGGTGGGCGACCTGCAGCGCCCGATCCGGCGCATCGCCTGGTGCACGGGGGCCGCGCAGGACATGCTGCAGCAGGCGATCGATGCCGGCGCGGATGCGTTCGTCAGCGGCGAGATCGCCGAGCGCACCACCCATCTGGCCCGCGAGGCCGGCGTCGTCTATGCCGCCGCCGGCCACCATGCGACCGAGCGTTTCGGCGTGCAGGCGCTGGGCGCGGCCGTGGCCGCGCGCTTCGGGATCGAGGTGGACTTCGTGGACGACCCGAACCCGGCCTGAACCGGGACGGGTCGCCGTGCTCGCTCAGGCCGGGCGGCGCTTGAGCTCGTCGCGGATCTCGGCCAGCAGCACTTCGGCGGCCGGCGGGGGCGCCGGCGGCGCCGCCGCTTCCTCGGCGACGAACTTCGCCTTCACGCGGCCCAGGTAGCGGACCATCATGAAGATGACGAACGCCAGCAGGATGAAGTTGATCAGGATGGTCAGGAAGCTGCCGTAGGCGAACACCGGCACGCCGGCCTTCTTGACCGCATCGAGGTTGTTCGCGATGCCGTCGGGCAGCGTGCCGAGCAGGAAGTACATGTTCGAGAAGTCGACCTTCCCGCCGACCAGCGCCGAGACGAACGGCATGATCAAGTCGCCGACCATCGAGTCGACGATCTTGCCGAAGGCCGCGCCGATGATCACGCCGACCGCCAGGTCGAACGCATTCCCCTTGACTGCGAACTCGCGAAACTCGGACAACAGGCTCATCTTCGGCTTCCCCGTCTTGTTTATTGAAAAAGGATGCGCAGGATCGTTGCCCGCGCGGTGCGGAACGTAACATGCGACCCGTGCACGGCGCTTGCTCCGTTGCCCGCGGAGCGTGTCTGATCGTTGCGGAATCGCTGTCGGCCGCGCCTCCCGCCACGATGTCGAGACGATTGTCTCGCCGCAGGCCCCGGCACGATGGACGACGTGCTTCCCAGCGCCCCGATCCGCCCGTCGCCCGACGTCGCGGCCCGAGATGCACGGTTCCGGCGCATGTCCTCGCGCTTTCGCCGTTGCGGCGCAATAAGCTAGAATCCCGGGTTGTCGTCCGGGGGCGGCCGAATTCGCCATCCCCGACCCCTCACCGAGGTTTCAATGGCTGATCAATCCTCGAGCAGCGTGTCGTTCACGCCCCCGTCGTCCCTGGACCCCTCGCGCCGCAATGCGATCGCCGTCACCGGCGCAGTGGGCGCAGTCGGCGGAGCCGCCTGCCTGATCCCCTTCGTCAGCACCTTCCAGCCCTCCGAGCGGGCCAAGGCCGCCGGCGCGCCGGTCGAGGCCGACATCGCCGGCATGGCGCCGGGCGAGCTGCGGCGCGTGGAGTGGCGCGGCAATCCGGTCTGGATCGTCCGCCGCACGCCCGAGATGCTCGAAGGCCTGAAGAAGGTCGAGTCGCAGCTGCTGGACCCGAACTCCGAGAAGTCGTACCAGATCCCGACGCCGGCCTACGCGAAGAACGCGGCCCGCTCGATCAAGCCCGAATACCTCGTGGTCGTGGGCATCTGCTCGCACCTGGGCTGCTCCCCGTCCGACAAGTTCCAGCCCGGCGCCCAGCCCTCGCTGCCCGACGACTGGCAGGGCGGCTTCCTGTGCCCCTGCCATGGCTCGACCTTCGACATGTCCGGACGGGTGTTCAAGAACAAGCCGGCCAACGCCAATCTCGACGTTCCGCCGCACACCTACCTGTCCGATACCCGTCTGCTGATCGGCGAAGACAAGAAGGCCTGACGAAAGGCGGTCCGTGGGTGCAACCCGCGGCCGTGCCGAGCGTCATCCCCCACACGCACGTACAAACCGCATCAACATTCTCGAGCAGTCTGGCGAGGAGCATCCGATGGCAGCCGAAAAGAAGATAGAAACCACTGGCCTCCTGGGCTGGATCGATCAGCGCTTCCCGCTGACGGCCAACTACAAGGCGCACCTGTCGGAGTACTACGCTCCGAAGAACTTCAACTTCTGGTACTTCTTCGGCTCGCTCGCGATGCTGGTGCTGGTCATCCAGATCGTGACCGGCATCTTCCTCACGATGCACTACAAGCCCGACGCGGCCCGCGCGTTCGAGTCGGTCGAGTACATCATGCGGGACGTCCCCTGGGGCTGGCTGGTGCGCTACATGCACTCGACCGGCGCCTCGGCGTTCTTCGTGGTCGTGTACCTCCACATGTTCCGCGGCCTGATCTACGGCTCCTACCGCAAGCCGCGCGAGCTGATCTGGATCTTCGGCTGCCTGATCTTCCTGGTGCTGATGGCCGAGGCCTTCTTCGGCTACCTGCTCCCCTGGGGCCAGATGTCGTACTGGGGCGCGCAGGTCATCGTGAACCTGTTCTCGGCCATCCCCTTCATCGGGCCGGAGCTGTCGGTCTGGATCCGCGGCGACTACGTGGTCGGCGACGCGACGCTGAACCGCTTCTTCGCGTTTCACGTGATTGCGATCCCGCTGGTGCTGCTCGGCCTGGTGGCCGCGCACATCCTGGCGCTGCACGAGGTCGGCTCGAACAACCCCGACGGCGTCGAGATCAAGAAGTTCAAGGACAAGGAAGGCCGTCCGCTCGACGGCATCCCGTTCCATCCGTACTACACGGTGCACGACATCCTCGGGGTGTCGGTGTTCCTGATGATCTTCTCGGCGGTGGTGTTCCTCGCCCCCGAGATGGGCGGTTATTTCCTGGAGTTCAACAACTTCATCCCGGCCGACCCGCTCAAGACGCCTGCACACATCGCGCCGGTCTGGTACTTCACGCCTTACTACTCGATCCTGCGGGCGATCACCGGCGAGTTCCTGACCTGGGGCCTGGTGCCGTTCCTGCTGGTCTACCTCGCGATCGTGTGGATGAGCGGCACGAAAGCCCTGTCCAAGCTGATCGCCACGGCGGCGGTGGGCGCGATGATCGTCGGCTTCTTCCTCTTCGATGCGAAGTTCTGGGGCGTGGTCGCCATGGGCGCCTCGGTGATGATCTTCTTCGCGCTGCCCTGGATCGACAACAGCCCGGTCAAGTCGATCCGCTACCGGCCCGACTGGCACAAGGTGGTCTACGCGGTGTTCGTCGTGAACTTCGTGGTCCTCGGCTACTTCGGCGTGCAGGCGCCGTCGGCCGTCGGCGAGCGGATCTCCCAGGTCGGCACCCTCCTGTACTTCGGGTTCTTCCTGTTCATGCCCTGGTGGAGCGCGATGGGCGATCCCAAGCCGGTGCCCGAGCGAATCACCTTCGCCCCGCACTGAGCCGAGCCCCGACCGCACAGGACCTTCCGCCATGACCCACTGGATCTCCCGAATCGTCGCCCGGCTGGCGCCGGCGCTGGCCGCGGCCGCGCTGGCCCTGGCGCCCCTCGCCTCGCAGGCGGCCGGTGGCGGCTACCCGCTCGACAGGTTCCCGACCGCGAAGCTGACCGACCAGGCCGGACTGCAGAACGGCGCCAAGCTGTTCACCAACTACTGCCTCGGCTGCCACAGCGCGAGCCTGATGCGCTACAACCGGCTGACCGACCTCGGCCTGACCGAAGCGCAGATCCGCGACAACCTGATGTTCACCGGCACCCGGGTGGGTGACCCGATGAAGATCGCGAT
>JBIIPQ010000374.1:0-4493 GCA_044342535.1 Burkholderiaceae bacterium | reverse complement strand
TTCTCGACCTCCATCCAGTCGGAGGTCGCGTGGCGCGCGCTCTTCCGGGCCTTGACCGTGCCGGCGAGCTGGATCGCGCCACCGAAGAGCAGCAGCTTCTCGGTGAGCGTCGTCTTGCCGGCATCCGGGTGGGAGATGATCGCGAAGGTGCGCCGGCGGGCGACCTCGCGGGGGAGCTCTGAAGAGGTGTCCATGCGCGCGGCGAAGTGTATCAGCCGGGGCGGGGGCGCCCCGCGCGGACCCGCCGGCGCCGGGCTCAGCGCCCGATCGCCTGCGCCGGCGAGAACGCCGGCCCACGGGTGATCCGCTCGAAGTACGACACCCAGGCGGGCGAGCCGGCCGGCCATTGCGCGAGGAACGCGCGCTGCCAGCGCGGCGCATCGAAGCGCACCGGCAGCAGCGCCACCCAGGCGCCGGCGATGCGCACCTCCTCCAGCACCGGATGCGGCGACGGCGTGGTGGCGATCCGCGTGATCAGCCCGCCCGCGTCGCCCGTGAAGTTCGGCATCCCGGCCGCACCGTTGTTGACGACGCAGCCCTCGCGCCCCGAGGCCGTCGGCACGCGGCGCAGGGCCGGCAGGCAGGTGTGGGTGCTCGCGAAGAGGTCGACGTCCGCCGCCTCGAACACCGTGCCCAGCCAGGGGCGCTCGGCCGGATCGTCGAGTGCGGCCACGTCGAAGCGCCAGCCGGCCAGCGACTCGGCGTCGCCGTGCACGACGCCCACGCGGCAGTCGGCGACCCGGTAGCGCGCGAGCATCGGCAGGCGCGCGATGCGCGCGAGCAGGTCGGGGTGGCGCGCGGCGGTGGCCTTGAGCCGGGCGTGGATCAGGTTGGAGCGCTCGACGACGCCCGAGTCGACGCTGGGCGGATACGCGCAGCCGCAGCCCGCGTCGTCCCCTGGCGTGTCGAGTTCGGCCTCGACGTTGCCGAGCAGCGCGTCGCAGGCCAGTACCCGCCGGTTGATCTCGGCGAAGGCCGCGTCGTCGACGTCGAACCAGTTGAAGTCGCCGTTGAAGCACAGGGTGGGCGCGGGCGCATCGGCGCGCGTCTCGGCGCGGGCCATCGCCTCGATCGCGTCGAGCGCAGGGACGTTGCCGTAGAGCCCGCCGACGACGTAGAGCGTGTCCGCCTCGCGGACATCGGCGCGCGCGATGGCCTGCGGGCCGTACCGGTAGCGCAGCGGGCAGACGCGGCCCGGCGCGTCGTCGGCGGCGTGGGTGGTGCCGGCGTCGGGAGCGAGGGCGGCGGTCATCGCTGTGGTCATCGCTGTGGTCATCGCTGTGGTCGTGGCGGCGGTCATCGCTGTGGTCGTGGCGGCGGTCGTGGCGGCCATCTTACGGCCAGAGCGCGCGCCCGCTCGCGGCACGGGCACGGGCACGGGCACGGGCACGGGATCGCAGGACTCGGCACGCCGCGGGGCCGACGGCCGATCCGGCGATGCGGGATAATCCAGCGACTCGGCTCCCGAGCCGGACCGGCCGCGGCGATCGCCGCCGTCCACCCCGGCCTCCCGCCCAGTACCTCATGCCGACCCCGGAGACCCCATGACCCTCCGCTGCAGACGATCCCTCCTGCGCGGCGCGCTGGCCTCGGCCGCATTCGCCTCGCTCGCGCCCGCCGCGCGCGCGCAGGGCGAGCCCTGGCCGTCGCGCCCCATCCGCATCCTGGTCGGCTTCGCGCCGGGCGGCAGCTCCGACGTCGTGGCGCGGCTGCTCGCGCAGCGCATCCAGCCGCTGCTCGGCCAGCCGGTGGTGGTCGAGAACCGCGTCGGCGCCGGTGGCCTGGTCGCCGCCGAGGCCGTCGCACGCGGACCGGCCGACGGCTACACCTGGCTGCTGCTGCCCAGCGGTCACGCAAGCCAGGCGGCGATGCTCAAGCGCATGCCCTTCGACCCGATCGACGGCCTGGCGTTCGTCGGCACGCTGACCACCTATCCGATGTTCGTCGCGGTGGCACCGGAGTCGCCGATCCGCACGCTGCGCGACCTGATCGAGCGCGCACGCGCCGCACCCGGCAAGCTGTCGTTCACCTCGGTGGGCGTGGGCACCGCGCACCACCTGATCGGCGAGTGGATCGCCGCCGAGACCGGCGCCGACCTGGTCCACGTGCCGTACAAGGGCTCGGCCGCCGCCTTCACCGACGTGGCCGGCGGCCGCGTCGACGTGATGATCGAGACCGCGACCGCGGCGCTGCCCTACGTGCGCGGCGGCAAGCTGCGGGCGATCGCGGTCACCTCCGACTCGGGCCGAGCGCTGGTGCAGGGCGTGCAGTCGGCCTCGGAGACCCTCCCCGGGCTGGAGTACGAGTCGTGGCTGGGCGTCGCGATGGCGCCGGGCACCCCCGCACCCGTCCTCGATCGGGTCGCGCAGTCCATCCGCGCGGTGCTCGCGCAGCCCGAGACGATGCAGCGGCTCGAGGACCTGGGCGGGCGTGCGAGCCCCTCGTCGCCCGACGCGTTCCGCACCCGCGTGCAGCAGGACATCGCACGGTTCCGACGCGTGGTCGCGACCCGGAACATCCCGCAGGAGTGAGCGGCCCGATGCGTCACCCGACGCCGCCGGTCGCCCTGCCGGGCGGCGCGCGACGCCGGGCGGCCGTTGCACGGCCCGCGGCGCTCGGGCATCCTGACCGCATGGAACAGCTGCGCGGTGACGACGCCCGCTTCCTCTACGCGGAGAGCGGCAACGCCAGCGGCACCATCACGCTGGTCCACATCTACGACCCCTCGACCGCCCCCGGTGGCAAGGTCCGCTTCAAGCACATCCTCGCGCACATCGAGGCCCGACTGCATCGCTCGCCGGTGTTCCGTCGCAAGCTGCTCAGGGTGCCGCTCGAGCTCGACCATCCGTACTGGATCGAGGACGAGCGCTTCGATCTCGAGTACCACGTTCGCCACATCGCGCTGCCCGCACCGGGCGACTGGCGCCAGTTCTGCATCCAGGCCTCGCGCATCCACGCGCGTCCGCTCGACCTGTCCCGTCCGCTGTGGGAGATCCACGTCATCGAGGGCCTCGACGGCCTGCTCGAGCTGCCGCGGGGCAGCTTCGCGCTGCTGACCAAGGTGCACCACGCGGCGATCGACCTCGACGACGGGTCCGAGCTCACGCGCGTGCTGCACGACACCAGCGCCACGCCCGCGCCGCCCGAGCCGCCCGAACCCTGGTTCCCGGCGTCGCCGCCGGGCACGCTGGGGCTGCTCGGGCGCAGCCTGCTGCGCAACGCGACCTCGCCGCTGCGCCTGGCCCGCCCGCTCGCTGCGCTCGCGACACGCCTGCTGCCGGCGGCGAGCAGCTTCGTGGCCGATGCGCTGCTGCGTCCCGAGTCGATGCCGGTGACGCGCTTCAACGCGGTCGTCTCGCCGCACCGGGTGTTCGAGACCCGGCGCTTCCCGCTCGCCGACTTCCGCCGGCTGCGGGCGCTGGTCGACGGCGCGACCGTCAACGAGGTGGTGCTCGCGGTCTGCGCGGGCGGCCTGCGCCGCTACCTCGCCCACACCGGCGAGCTGCCCGACGCGAGCCTGTCGGCGATCGCGCCGGTGACGCTGCGCGACGTCGCGGACGGCGAGGGGCACGGCGAGCTGATGCTGATGCGCGCCTCGCTCGGCACGCACCTGGTCGACCCGGTCGAGCGGCTGGCCTACCTGCACGCGCAGGCCGAGGGCTCGGACGCCTACGCGCGCACCGTGCCGGCCCGCGAACTCACCGACGTCGCGCGGCACACGCCGGCCGCGACGCTGTCGCTCGCCGCGAAGCTGCTCGGCGGCGTCGCCACCGGCGCCGGGCGGCGCGCGCCGCTGGCGCACTGCACGATCGTCAACGTGCCCGGCCCGTCGGTGCCGCTGTACCTGGGCGGCGCGAAGATGACCTACTTCTCGGCGATCATGCCGATCGCCGACGGCATGGGCCTGGTGTTCGCGGTGACGAGCTACGAGGGCATGCTGATCATCTCGCCCACCGCGTGCCGCGAGCAGCTCCCCGACCCGGCGTTCTTCGCGCAGTGCGTGCGCGACAGCTTCCAGGAATACCTGGCGCTGCTCGATGCACCGGCGAAGCGCGCCACGCGCGCGCGACCGGTCAGGTCGGCACGGACGAAGGCGTCAGCAGCCGGTAGAGCTGCCCCGGCAGTCCCTGCGGCTCGAACGGCCGCCACGCCCCTTCCGGCTGCGACAGCCGCTCGGCGACGATCCACAGCACGAGCGCGTTGAAGCCCAGCCCGACGTGGCTGCCGGGCACGCGGATGTTCTCGTGCAGCGCGCCCGGCTCGGTGTCGCGGGCGCCGTGCAGGGTCGCCTCGTGCGGCGGCACCACGCCGTCGGTCTCGGAGTAGAGGCAGGACACCGGCATCGGCGGCGGGGCGCGCAGCACGCGCGCATCGACGTGCGCCGCATGGGCGACCGGCCCCATCGGATGCGCGACCAGCCGGTAGAGCGCCTTGACCAGGGCCGGCGAGTCGCTGCGCTGCGGATCGCTGCTGACCGGGCTGCCGAGCGTCAC
>JBIIPQ010000373.1:0-4543 GCA_044342535.1 Burkholderiaceae bacterium | reverse complement strand
AGTTCAGCTCAGCTCAGCTCAGCTCAGTTCAGTTCAGTTCAGTTCAGTTCAGTTCAGCCAGGCTGACAGCCGCCGACGGTAGTCGCTCACCAGCGCCGGGTCGCCGCACAGCTCGAAGGCGGCGAGCATCCCGCGCCGGCCGGCGCCGTCGGCGTGGCCGCGGTCGAGCCGCACCACCTCGAGCAGCGCGTCCATCGCGCCCTGCCACTGCCCGCGCGCCAGCCGCCACTGCCCGAGGCGCAGGCGGGCGGCGGGGTCGGCCGGATCGGCGTCGACCGCGCGCTGCAGGCTCGCCTCGTCCGGCATCTCGGCCACGGCGTCGGCCGCATCGACCGCGAACGCGAGCGCGCCGAGCGCGCGGTCGCTGCGCGCCTTCGGACGCAGCGGCTCGAAGGCCGGCCGCGCGCGGGCCGCATCGCCCAGGCGCAGCAGCGTGCCGACGTACTCGGCGCGGACGGCGTCGAGCGAGGGGTTCAGGGCCAGCACCGTGCGCATCGCCACGGCGGCCCGCGGCCAGTCGCCGTGCGCGAGCAGGGCGCGCGCCTGGGCGAGCAGGTCGACGCCCGGCTCGGGCGCGAGCCGGGCGAGGGCGGCCCGCAGCGCGCTCTCGAATCCACCCGCGGCGAGGGCACCGTCGAGCCGGTCCACCGGGCGGCCGCCGACGAACACCAGCACGGTCGGCAGGCTGCGCACGCCCCAGGCCTGCGTCAGCGCGGGGTTGTCGTCGGCATCGACCTTGACCAGCTTGAGGCTGCCCGCGGCCTGGGCCTCGAGCGCCTGCAGGATCGGGTCCAGCGCGGCGCAGGGCTCGCTCCAGGTGGCGCTGAAGTCGACCAGCACGGGCCGGTCGTGCGAGGCGTCGATGACCTCGGACTGGAAGTTGGTCGGGTTCGCGTCGATCACGGCGGCAGTCTCCAGGAGATGACTGTCAGATCGGGCCGTTCGGGGCGGCTTCAAGCCCCCGGGCGCGGCAGGCAGGCGGCGACGGCCGGAGCCGGCGATGCCGGCGCGGGTGCTGCGGGCTGCGGCGCCGACAGCGTCGACAGGAAGGCGCGCAGCTCGGCGCGGGCCGCCGGGTCGAGGCGCAGCGGCCGCAGCAGGGCCTCGCCGTCGGCATGCAGGCGCTCGATGTCGAGCTCGGAGTAGTGGGCGATCACATCGTCCAGAGTGCTCATGGATCCGTCATGACCGTAGGGTGCGGTCAGCGCCAGCGCCCGGAGTCCGGGGACCCGGAACTCGCCGAAGTTGCGGTGCGAGGGCGCGACGTGCCGGGTGCGCACCGCGGCGTCGGGGGTGGGGGCGTCGCTCCAGGGGCCGAGGCGGTTGAACGGGTCGGCACGCAGCGCCGCTATCCCGCCGTGGCGGCCGGGGTCGGGTCGGCCGGGCGCGGCCGTTCGCGAAGCCGAGCTCGGCGCGGTGGCAGTCGGCGCAGCGTCGGCGCCCGTCGAAAGAGGGGCGCGGATCGTCGAACAGCCGGCGGCCGAGCTCGATGGCCGCCGGGTCGCCGGAGGCGCGGTTGGTCGGATCGGGACGGAACGGTGGCGGCCACGGGCCGTGCGCGACGATCGCGGCCAGTTCGTCGGCGTCGAGGCCGAGCGCGAGGGCGGCGCGCGGCAGCGGGGCGGGTGCGGCAGCGGGCTCGGGCTCGGTCGGCGGCGCGTCCGGCGTCCGGCAGCCCGCGACGGTCAGCAGGGCGGCGAGCAGCCGCGGCGCGAGCCCGGCCCGCGTCGCGGCGCGCCATCCGCGGGCCACGCGGGACCGGGTCACCGCAGCACGAGCCCGTCGGTCAGCCGCAGCACGCGATGCCGGGGCGCCGAGGCGGGGTTGCGCATCGCGCGCGGATCGCCTCCAATCGGGCCTCCCGACCCCTGAGAGACGCGATGACGCCGTGCCCGGCCGATCACCCCCGCGGCGAGCCGGCTGAGAGCGCCTCGTGGCCCACCTCCGCCCGCCTGCCGCATCGGGGCCCCGTGCGGGGCGTGCTGCCCGCGCCGGCACGCTTCGTCGACCTGCTCGTCGACCTGACCCGCGGCCTCCTCGTCAGTCTCCTCGTCGGCCTGCTCGTCGGCCTGTGCGCCGGCCTCCACGCCGCACCGGCCGCCGCCGAGGAGCGCCTGCGCATCGGCTCCAAGCGCTTCACCGAGTCCTACGTGCTCGCCCACCTGCTCGCGCGGGTGGCGGATCCGGCGCGGCCCGCGGAGGTGCTCGCGGGTCTGGGCAACACCGCGATCGTCTACGAGGCGCTGCGCGCGGGCCGAATCGATCTCTACCCCGAGTACCTGGGGACGATCGACCGCGAGATCCTCAAGGGCGAGGGCGGCGCCGACCTCGCGTCGATCCGCGCGCGCCTCGCGCCGCTGGGGTTCGGGGTGGCGGTGCCGCTCGGCTTCAACAACGGCTACGCGCTCGCGATGCGCGAGTCCGAGGCCGAGCGCCTGGGCATCCGCAGGCTGAGCGACCTCGCCGCGCATCCGGCGCTCGTGGCCGGCCTGTCGAACGAGTTCATCGGCCGCGCCGACGGCTGGCCGGGGCTGGCCGCACGCTACGGCCTGCCGCAGACGCCGACCGGGCTCGACCATGCGCTGGGCTATGCGGCGCTCGCCGAGGGCCGCATCGACCTGATGGACATCTACACCACCGACGCGAAGATCGGCCAGCTCGCGCTGCGCGTGCTGGAGGACGACCGCGGCTTCTTCCCGCGCTACGACGCGGTGCTGCTGCACCGTCTCGACGTGCCGGCCCGCGCGCCCGCGGCGTGGGCCCGGCTGCAGGCGCTCGAGGCCGCGATCGACGAGCGCGCGATGGTCGCGATGAACGCGCGCGCCGAGCTCGAGAGCGTGCCCTTCGAGACGATCGCGCGGGACTTCGTCGCGGGCTTGGCGGGTCGCGAGGCCGCGCCCGCCGTGCGTCGCGGCCTGCTCGACAAGCTGTTCGCCCCCGACCTCGGCCGGCTCTTCGTGCAGCACCTCGGGCTGGTCGCGGCCTCGGTCGTGGCGGCTGCGGCGATCGGCCTGCCGCTCGCGATCGCGGTGGCCGCGCGGCCGCGCGCGCGCGCCGCGGTGCTCGCGGTCGCGGGCGTGCTGCAGACCGTGCCCTCGCTCGCGATGCTCGCGCTGCTGATCGCGATGACCGGCACGATCGGCGTGCTGCCCGCGGTGCTGGCGCTCACGCTGTACGCGCTGCTGCCGATCGTGCACACGGCGGTCGCGGGCCTGGCCGGCGTGCCGCAGGGGCTGCGCGACGCGGCCGATGCGCTCGCGCTCGGCCGTGCGCAGCGCCTGCGCCTCGTCGAGCTCCCGGTCGCGATGCCGACGATCGTCGCCGGCCTGCGCACCGCCACCACGATCTGCGTGGGCACCGCGACCATCGCCGCGTTCATCGGCGCCGGCGGCTTCGGCGAGCGCATCGTCACCGGCCTGGCGCTCAACGACGGCGCGCTGCTGATGGCCGGCGCGCTGCCCTCGGCGGCGCTCGCCATCGCGCTGGACGCGGCGCTCGCGGGGCTCGAGCGGCGTCTGCGGGGCGGGGCGCCCGGCGCTATGTCGCGATGACCTGGCCGGGCAGGTGCCGGTACGAGGGCCGCTGCAGGTAGCGGACCCACGAGTAGCGGATGTTCTGGTCGCCGAAGCCATGGAAGTTCAGGCCCGCCTGCGTGAAGGCCACCGACGGCTCGCGCTCGATCACGTCGGCGATCGCGCGGGTCCACATCCGCGGCCCGGACCAGTCGACCACCGCGGCCTTCACGTCGTCGAAGGGCCGGCCGCGCACGCGCGGCCAGGTCTCGACGATGCGCTCGAGCGCGCGCGCGAGGAACGGATGGCCGGGCTCGAAGGCGAGGCACCAGTTCAGCCGGTTGAACTCGGGGTACTGGAGCAGCGCGCGCGCGCGCGGCGGCAGCGGGTCGGTCTGCCACGAGACCGGCTGCAGCAGCGGCGTGTTCTCGGCGGCGATCAGCGCGCGGTCGTTCGGCGCGATCAGCTCGTCGAGCGGCACCGTCAGCATCTTGTTCACGTCACAGTAGACGCCGCCATGACGCCAGAGCACCGCGTAGCGCCAGATGTCGGTGCGCAGCGGGCCGATCCGCGCGCTGCGGTAGACGTCGAGGATCGGCTCGCCCGCGTGGTTCGCCGCCATGTACGCGTCGCAGCCGGCGTTGTCGGTCAGCTCGAAGCTCCAGCCGGCGTTCATCGCGCGGAACCGCTCGAGGTAGGCCGCGTGCGTGCGGCCGAAGGCCGCCGTGTCCCAGGTCTGGCGCACGACGTTCGGGATGGGGCCGCCGCGCGGCGCTGCGGCCGTGTAGAGGTGCGAGACCGGCCGCAGCGGCAGCTGGCCGAGCAGCAGCGCACCGGCGCGGTAGCCGAGCTGCTTGGTCCGGCGGGCGGGCGGGGTCGGGGCGGCGGGGGGTGGGGCGGAGGGTGGGGCGGAGTCGCTCAAGCGGGAGACCGGTTCGGCAGGCGTCGGCCGACAGTCTAAGGGTCCGCGCCCGGGGCGCGCTTGCGGCATCGCGGCGTCCGGGCGAGCATCGGGGTCTTTCCCCGTCCGG
>JBIIPQ010000006.1:0-37728 GCA_044342535.1 Burkholderiaceae bacterium | reverse complement strand
CGGCGTTGATCGACACGTAGTCGTGCGACAGGTCGCAGGTCCAGACGGTGGTGGCCGCCTCACCGCGCGCGAGCGACACGCGCACGGTGATCTCGGCCTGCGCCATCACCCGCTGGCCGTCCTCCTCGCGGTAGTCCGGATGCCGGCCGCCGCGGGTGGCCACGTGCACATCGTCGAGCCATAGGTCGATGCGCGAGGGGTCGAGGTCCTCGATGCCGGCATAGCCGATCGCGCAGAGGATGCGCCCGAGGTTCGGGTCGGACGCGAAGAACGCGGTCTTGACCAGCGGCGAGTGCGCGATCGCGTAGGCGACGGCGGCGGCCTCGTCGGGCGTGCCGGCGCGCTCGACCGCGACGGTGATGAACTTGGTCGCGCCCTCGCCGTCGCGCACGATGGCCTGCGCGAGCTCGCGCGCGACCTCCACGATCGCGGCCTTGAGCGGCGCGGCCGACGGGTCCGCCGCGTCGGCGACCGCGACCTCGCCGGCCCCGGTGGCGATCAGCACGAACGAGTCGTTGGTCGAGGTGTCGCCGTCGATGGTGATCCGGTTGAAGCTCGCGTCGGCGGCCTCGCGCACCCACTTCGCGAGCAGCGGCTGCGGCACGCGCGCGTCGGTCGCGACGAAGCCGAGCATGGTCGCCATGTTCGGGCGGATCATGCCCGCGCCCTTCGAGATGCCGGTGACCGTCGCGCTGCGTCCGCCGATCGTCACGCGCCGCGACGCGGCCTTCGGCACGGTGTCGGTGGTCATGATCGCCTCGGCGGCGACGCCCCACTGGTCGACGCGCAGGTCGTCACGGGCGGCGGGCAGCCCGGCGACCAGGCGGTCGACCGGCAGCGGCTCGAGGATCACGCCGGTGGAGAACGGCAGCACCTGCGCGGGCTCGCAGCCGAGCAGCGCTGCGACCGCGGCGCAGGTCTGGCGCGCGGCGGCCAGCCCCGGCTCGCCGGTGCCGGCGTTCGCGTTGCCGGTGTTGACGACGAAGGCACGGATCCCGGCCCCCGCCGCGAGGTGCTCGCGACAGACCGTCACCGGCGCGGCACAGAACCGGTTGCGCGTGAACACGCCGGCCGCGGTCGCACCGGGCGCGAGACGCGCGAGCAGCACGTCGCGCCGGTTCGGCTTGCGGATCGCCGCGCGTGCAGTGCCCAGCTCCAGGCCGGCGACCGGGTACAGGCGTGCGAGATCCAGGGGGGCGAGGTTGACGGGCATCGCGGGCTCGGGTCGGGCGGGTCGGGCGCGCGCGGAGGGCGCGCGGGAGCCGGGATTGTACTGCCCGACGCGCAGCCCGATGGCGAGCCTGGCCGAGCGCTACCTGTGGGTCCGACGAGTCCGGGCGGCTACTTCAGCTGCCCGTGGCACTGCTTGAACTTGCGGCCGCTGCCGCAGGGGCACGGGTCGTTGCGGCCGACCTTGGTGCCGAAGCGCCGGTACGGCGCATCCTTGTCGTCGTCGGCCAGCGCAGGCGCCTCCTGCACCGCGATCGCCACCGACTCGGCGTCGGCGTCCGGCGCGGCCGCGAACTCGGCGTGCGTGTACGATGCCTGCGTGTACGCGGCCTCGGCCTGCTGCTCGACCTGCTGCTCGACCTGCTGCGCCTCCTCGGCCGACTGGATCCGCACGTTCATCAGGATCTTGACGACCTCGTTGCGGATGTTCTGCAGCATCGACTCGAACAGCTCGAAGGCCTCGCGCTTGTACTCCTGCTTCGGGTTCTTCTGCGCGTAGCCACGCAGGTGGATGCCCTGGCGCAGGTGGTCGAGCGCCGACAGGTGCTCGCGCCAGCGCTGGTCGATCGACTGCAGCATGATCGAGCGCTCGAAGCCGGCGAAGCCCTCGCGGCCCACGGCCTCGACCTTCTCGGCGTAGCGCGCATCGGCGGCCTTCAGCACCGCGGCCAGCAGGTCCGCATCGCTCGCCTCGCCCTCGAGCATCGCGGCGAGCGGGACCTCGAGACTCCAGTCGTCCTGCAGCACCTTCTCGAGGCCGGGGATGTCCCACTGCTCGGCGACGCTCTCCTCCGGCACGTGCTGCCGGAAGAGCTCGGTGAAGACGCCGTGGCGCAGCCCGCCGAGCAGCTCGTCGGTGTCGGTGGTCTCGAGCAGGTCGTTGCGCTGCTGGTAGATGACCTTGCGCTGGTCGTTGGAGACGTCGTCGTACTCGAGCAGCTGCTTGCGGATGTCGAAGTTGCGCGCCTCGACCTTGCGCTGCGCGCTCTCGATCGAGCGCGTGACCATGCCCGCCTCGATCGCCTCGCCCTCGGGCAGCTTCAGGCGATCCATGATCGACTTCAGCCGGTCGCCCGCGAAGATCTTCAGCAGCGGGTCGTCCATCGACAGGTAGAACCGCGACGAGCCCGGGTCGCCCTGCCGGCCCGAGCGACCGCGCAGCTGGTTGTCGATCCGGCGCGACTCGTGGCGCTCGGTGCCGATGATGTGCAGGCCGCCGGCCGCCACCACCTGGTCGTGCAGCGCCTGCCAGCCCGAGCGCAGCGCCTCGGACTGTGACTGCTTGGCGGCGTCGTCGAGGCCCTCGCGCGCCATGAGCTGGTCGATCTGCTTGCCGGCGTTGCCGCCGAGCACGATGTCGGTGCCGCGGCCGGCCATGTTGGTCGCGATCGTGATGGTGTGCGGCCGGCCGGCCTCGGCGACGATCTGCGCCTCCTGGGCATGCTGCTTGGCGTTCAGCACGTTGTGCGGCAGCTTCGCCTCCTTGATCATCCCCGAGAGCAGCTCGGAGTTCTCGATCGAGGTGGTGCCGACCAGCACCGGCTGGCCGCGCTGGTGGCAGTCCTGGATGTCCGCCAGGATCGCGTCGAACTTCTCCTTGGACGTCCGGAAGACCTGGTCCTGCCGGTCCTTGCGGACCATCGGGCGGTGCGTCGGGATCAGCACCGTCTCGAGGCTGTAGATCTCCTGGAACTCGTAGGCCTCGGTGTCTGCCGTGCCTGTCATGCCGGCGAGCTTGCCGTACATGCGGAAGTAGTTCTGGAAGGTGATCGACGCGAGGGTCTGGTTCTCGGACTGGATCCGCACCCCTTCCTTCGCCTCGACCGCCTGGTGCAGGCCGTCCGACCAGCGCCGCCCGGGCATCAGCCGGCCGGTGAACTCGTCGACGATGATCACCTCGCCATCCTGGACCACGTACTGCTGGTCGCGGAAGAACAGCGTGTGCGCGCGCAGCGCCACCGTCAGGTGGTGCATCGACAGGATGTTGGCCGCGTCGTAGAGGCTGGCGCCCTCGGGCAGGATGCCGAGCTGCGTGAGGATCTGCTCGGCCTTCTCGTGCCCGGCCTCGGACAGGTGGACCTGGTGACCCTTGCGGTCCACCCAGTAGTCGCCCGGCGGATCCGGCTCGTTGGTCTTGGGCTCCGCCCCCATCGCCGTCAGCAGCGGCGGGACCTGGTTCATCCGGACGTAGAGCTCGGTGTGGTCCTCGGCCTGGCCCGAGATGATCAGCGGCGTGCGGGCCTCGTCGATCAGGATCGAGTCCACCTCGTCGACGATGGCGTACGACAGGCCGCGCTGCACGCGGTCCTTGGTGTCGTAGACCATGTTGTCGCGCAGGTAGTCGAAGCCGAACTCGTTGTTCGTGCCGTAGGTCAGGTCGGCCGAGTAGGCTTCCTTCTTGAGCGCGTGCGGCATCTGGGACAGGTTCACCCCCACCGTCAGCCCGAGGAAGTTGTAGAGCTTCCCCATCCACTCGGCGTCGCGCTGCGCGAGGTAGTCGTTGACCGTGACGACGTGGACGCCCTGCCCGGAGAGCGCGTTGAGGTACGCCGGCAGCGTCGCCATCAGCGTCTTGCCCTCGCCGGTGCGCATCTCGGCGATCTTGCCGTCGTGCAGCGACATCCCGCCGATCAGCTGCACGTCGAAATGCCGCATGCCGAGAACGCGCTTGGAGGCCTCGCGGCAGACCGCGAAGGCTTCGGGCAGCACCGCATCGAGGGTCTCGCCGGCGGTCACGCGGGCGCGCAGCTCGGCGGTCCTGCCGGTCAGCTGCTCGTCGGTCAGCGCCGAGACCTTGGGCTCGAGCGCATTGATTCGCTCGACGACCTTGCGGTAGTCCTTCAGCAGGCGTTCGTTGCGGCTGCCGAAGATTCGGGTCAGCAGTTTCTGGATCATGGGGGCGTTGCCTCCGCGCCCGGACGCGATACAGCCGGGCCACGGTTTCGGACTCGTGGGCAATCGTCGAGTCTAGCATGGGGTCCGCGGGGCCTCTCGGGTCCCCCGCGGCCTCCCGTCGGGGGCCGATCGGCTACAGTGACCGATCCGACCCCCCGCCGATGAAACCCTTCCCACGTACCCGCAACGCCTCCGCGTGGCTGCGCAACGAACCGGTGTTCGCCGCGCTCGGCGAGCAGGCCGCGAGGCTGACGGCGCTGCAGGCGGACCTCGAGCAGGCGATGCCCGGGCTCGGCCTCGTCGTGGTCGCGCTCGAGCGGGACACACTGGTCGTCGGCGCGGCCCATGCGGCGGTCGCCGCGAAGGTCCGGCAGATCGGACCCACGGTCCTCGCCGGCCTGGCGCGGCGCGGCTGGAAGATCGAGAAGATCCGGTTCAAGCCGCAGTGGCGTCCGGTCGCGGTGGTGGCGCCGCGCCGCGCCAAGGAGGCGCCGAGCGCGCAGGCGATCGCCGCCATCGATGCGCTGTCCGATCGCATCGAGGACCCCCGGCTGCGTGCGGCGCTGCGCCGGCTGGCCTCGCGGCATCCGCCCCCCGATCCGGCCTGAGCCGGGGCGGCGGGCGCCTCCGGCGAGTCCAAGCGGCACTCAAGTGAGCGCACGCTCTCGATGAACTGATTCGCGGGCGAGACCGTCGCCTCAGGCGGACGGCACGCGCTTGCGCAGTGCGCAGGCCTCGACGAAGCCGCGCAAGGTGTCCAGCGGCAGCGGCTCGGTGTAGCGGACCGTTCCGGCGGGCAGGCCGCCGCGCGCCTCCAGGTCCTCGTCGCCGAGGGCGCTCGACACGACGATCGCCATCGTCCGGTACTCCGGCACCGCGCGCAGCCGCCGCAGGAACTCGAAGCCGTCCATGGGCGCGGTGCGCAGCCCGCACACCAGCACGTCCGGGCGGTGCCGCTCGATCAGCACCAGGGCATCGAACGTGTCGCCCGCCCAGAGCGCGCGCACCGGCTCGGCCCAGCCGGCGATCGCTGCGGCGATCCGGCGACGCATCGGGTCGCGGTCCTCGACGATCAGCACCGTGACCGTGCCGGCACTGACCCCGCGCGCGGTGCCGCCGGCGGCGCGCGCCTCGCGCAGCGCGTCGATCGAGGCCCGGGCGATCCGCCGGTGACCGCCGCGCGTCTTCCAGGCCTGCAGGTCGCCGCGCTCGACCATCACCTGCACGGTGGTCGGCGAGACGTCGAGCAGTCGCGCGGCCTCCGACGTGGTGCAGACCCCGAGCGCGGCGCCGGCAGACAGATCGGTGTCGAGGTGCATGACAGCGGGCGCCTCGGTCGTCGGATCGGGACGCTCGGTCGGACTCATGGACGCTCAGGCAGCGAGGCGCTCGAAGAGCAGGACACCGAAGAACACCAGCCCGGTGGCCACGCCGATCCAGAGCAGCCGGTACGCGCGGGTCAGCCATTTCCGGTCGCGGGTCACCAGCCAGGCCACGGCGGAACCGGCCACGCCCAGGCCGATCAGCAGGGCGACGATGCGCAGGAACAGCACGGTGTGCGGCCGATCAGGCGGCGACCCAGTCGCGCGCGAACATCCGGGGCGCCTCGCGCCGCTGCGGGAAGGTGGCGAGGTCCCAGGCCTCGCGATCGGCCAGCAGCGCGCGCAGCAGCGCGTTGTTCATCGCGTGGCCGGACTTGTGCGCGATATAGGCCGCGAGCAGCGGATGGCCGACCAGGTACAGGTCGCCGATCGCGTCGAGGATCTTGTGCTTGACGAACTCGTCGTGCGAGCGCAGGCCGTCGGCGTTGAGCACGCGGTACTCGTCCATCACGATCGCGTTGCCGAGGCTGCCGCCCTGCGCGAGCCCGCGCGAGCGCAGCGCCTCGACATCCTGCATGAAGCCGAAGGTGCGGGCCCGCGAGATCTCGCTCACGTACGAGTCGCTCGCGAAGTCGACCTCGACCTCCTGGAGCGTCGCGTCGATCGCGGGGTGCCCGAAGTCGATCGAGAAGCGCAGCTTGTAGCCGAAGAACGGCTCGAGCCTCGCCCACTTGTCGCCCTCACGGACCTCGATCGGGCGCTTGACCCGGATGAAGCGCTTGGGCGCCGCCTGCTCGACGATTCCCGCCGACTGAAGCAGGAAGACGAACGAGCCGGCCGAGCCGTCGAGGATCGGGATCTCGGCGGCGGTGACGTCGACGTAGAGGTTGTCGATGCCGAGGCCGGCCAGCGCCGACATCAGGTGCTCGACGGTCGCGACCCGCACCTCGGGGTCGGACTCGGCGGTCAGCGTCGAGGCCATCCTCGTGTCGTTGACCCGCGCGGCGTCGGCGCGGATGTCGACCGGCACGGGCAGGTCGACGCGGCGAAAGACGATGCCGGTGTCGGGCGCGGCCGGGCGCAGCACGAGCTCGACGCCCTGCCCCGAATGCAGGCCGACGCCGGTGGTCCGCACCAGCGTCTTGACCGTTCTCTGCCTCAGCACCGCTGCGCGCTCCGCGTCGCGTCGATCAGAGCTGGCCCAGCATCGTCGCGGCGTCGCTGACCTCGAACTTGCCCGGGGCCTCGCGGTTGAGCTGCTTGACCACGCCGTCGACGACCAGCATCGAGTAGCGGTCGGAGCGCACGCCCATGCCGCGGGCGGTCAGGTCGAGCATCAGGCCGGTGACCCGGGCGAACTCGGCGCTGCCATCGGCCATCATCCGGACCTTGCCGCCGGACTTCTGGTCACGGCCCCAGGCGCCCATCACGAACGCGTCGTTGACCGACACGCACCAGATCTCGTCGACGCCCTTCGCCTTGAGCGCGTCGAAGTGCTGCAGATAGCTCGGAACGTGCTTGGCCGAGCAGGTCGGCGTGAAGGCGCCGGGCAGGCCGAAGATCGCGATGGTCTTGCCCTTGACCAGGTCGGATACCTTGAATGCGTTGGGTCCGAGCGCGCAGCCGTTGCCCTCGACCTCGACGAACTCGGTCAGGGTGGCCTCGGGCAGGCGGTCTCCGATGGCGATGGTCATGCTCGCGACTCCTCTTGGATGGTTCGGTTTCGGACGGAGCAACGGGCTCCGCGGGTGCCGGATTGTAGCCCGCCGCGGCGATCGGACCCGGGGAGCCCCGGACCCGCTCGTCGCGTCGCGCAATGCCCCTGACGCTGCCATGGCCGGCGCGCCGTCGGGGACGCCGATCCGCGGGAGGCCCCCCGCGGATCGGTCGTTCGTCGTCAGTGCCGTTCAGTCCGCTTGCTTACGCAGGAATGCCGGGATGTCGAGGCGGTCGACGCCCTTCTCCTCGAGCGCCGCGACCTGTGCCGACGCGCTGCCGCGCGCGTTGCGCCAGACCGCCGGGGTGTCGAGCTTGCCGTACGACAAGGGCTCGTGCGAGACCGCATCGCTCGTGCCGGTCGCGCGGTAGCTCTGCGGCACCAGCTGGGGCTTGCGGGCCGTCTTGCCGATGCCGGTGGCCACGACGGTCACGCGCAGCGCGTCGGTCATGTTCTCGTCGTAGACCGTGCCGTGGATGATGGTGGCGTCGTCGGCGCAGAACTGCTTGATCGTGTTGATCACCTCGTTCGTCTCGCGCAGCTTGAGCGAGCGCGACGAGGTGATGTTGACGATCACGCCGCGTGCGCCCTGCAGGTCGACGCCGTCGAGCAGCGGCGAGGCCACGGCCTGCTCGGCGGCGAGCCGGGCGCGGTCCAGGCCCGAGGCCTCGCCGATGCCCATCATCGCCTTGCCCTGCTCGCCCATGATGGTCTGCACGTCGGCGAAGTCGACGTTCACGAGACCGGGGACGTTGATGATCTCGGCGATGCCGGCGACCGCGTTGTGCAGCACGTCGTCGGCACGGCGGAACGCGTCCTCGAGGCTCGCGTCCTCGTCCATCACGTCGAACAGCTTCTGGTTCAGCACGACGATCAGCGAGTCGACATGCTCGACGAGCTGCTCGATGCCGTCGTCGGCGATCCGCATCTTGCGGTTGCCCTCGAAGTCGAACGGCTTGGTGACGACGCCGACCGTGAGGATCCCCATCTCCTTGGCCACCGCGGCCACGACCGGCGAGGCGCCGGTGCCGGTGCCCTTGCCCATGCCGGCGGTGATGAAGACCATGTTGGCGCCGGCGAGCGCCGCCTTGACCTGCTCGCGCTCGGCCTCGCAGGCCGCGCGGCCGGCGGTGGGGTTGGCGCCGGCACCCAGGCCGGCATCGCCGAGCTGGATGATGGCGGGCGCGAGCGAACGCTTGAGCGCCTGGCGATCGGTGTTCACGGCGATGAACTCGACGCCCTGCACACCGCGGCTGATCATGTGGTTGACGGCATTGCCGCCCGCTCCTCCGACACCGACGACCTTGATGACGGCACCGTCGGACTCGGACTCGATCATTTCGAAATTGGACATCTAGTGGGCCTCCAACGAGTTGTTTCTGCTGCGCGTGTTTGACGGACTGACTGCTGCTGACGACTGACGACTGACGACTCTCGAAACCTGCCTCGGGCTCCCCGGGATCAGAAGTTCCCCAGGAACCACTCCTTCATGCGGCGCAGGGTCTCCTTGAACGAGCCCGACTGCTCCGCGACCTTGCGACCGCGCAGGCGCTGCATCCGGGCCTCCTCGAGGAGCCCCAGCGCCGTCGCGAACCGCGGCGTCCTGACCACGTCGGCCAGTCCGCCCGCGTACTCCGGCACGCCGATGCGCACCGGTTTCAGGAAGATGTCCTCGCCGAGCTCGGCCATGCCGGGAAGCATGCTGGTGCCCCCGGTGATGACCACGCCCGAGGAGAGCAGCTCCTCGTAACCCGACTCGCGGATCACCTGCTGGACCAGCGAGAACAGCTCCTCGACCCGCGGCTCGATGACCGCGGCGAGCGCCTGGCGCGACAGCGAGCGCGGCCCGCGGTCGCCGATGCCCGGCACCTCGATCTTGTCGGCCGGATTGGCCAGCACCTGCTTGGCGATGCCGTGGCGCAGCTTGATCTCCTCGGCGTCGGGCGTCGGCGTGCGCAGCGCCATCGCGACGTCGTTGGTGATCTGGTCGCCGGCGATCGGGATCACGGCGGTGTGGCGGATCGAGCCGCCGGTGAAGATCGCGATGTCGGTGGTGCCGCCGCCGATGTCGACGAGCGCCACGCCGAGCTCCTTCTCGTCCTGCGTGAGGACGGCGGTGCTCGAGGCGAGCGGCTGCAGGATCAGGTCCTGGACCTCGAGGCCGCAGCGGCGCACGCACTTGATGATGTTCTGCGCGGCCGACACCGCGCCGGTCACGATGTGGACCTTGACGTCGAGGCGCACGCCGCTCATGCCGATCGGCTCGCGGATGTCCTCCTGGCCGTCGATGATGAATTCCTGCGGCAGCACGTGCAGGATCTGCTGGTCGGTCGGGATGTTCACCGCCTTGGCAGTCTCGATCACGCGCGCCACGTCGGCGTCGGTGACCTCCTTGTCCTTGATCGCGACCATGCCGATCGAGTTGAACGAGCGGATGTGGCTGCCCGCGATCCCGGTGTAGACCGTGCGGATCTTGCAGTCGGCCATCAGCTCGGCCTCCTCGAGCGCGCGCTGGATCGAGGCGACCGTGGTCTCGATGTTGACCACCACGCCCTTCTTCAGCCCCTTCGACTCGTGCTGGCCGAGGCCCACGATCTCGTAGCGTCCGTCAGGGTGCATCTCGGCGACGACGGCGACCACCTTGGAGGTGCCGATGTCGAGGCCGACGATGAGGTCCTTGCTGTCTCTGGTCATTGCGAACGCTTCGAGGGTGTGGACCGGTCCTGCGTCGGGACCGGACTGCTGGACGAGGCGGGCTTCGCCGTCGCACGAGCGCCGCCGCGATCGGCGGGCGCCTTGTCGAGCGCGCCGGGGGCGCGCATCGCGAATCCGTTCTGATAGCGCAGGTCGACCGAGACGATCTCGCGGTTCAGCCGCGTCTGCACCGTCGGGGCCGCCGCGACCCAGCGCGCCACGCGCTCGTCGATCGGCATGCCCTGCTCGCGGCCGAGCAGCAGCACCGTCCCGTTGTCGAGCCGCGCCGACCAGGCCCAGCGCGAGGACAGCGTCACCGACTCGGGCGCGACCGACAGCGGCACGAGCTGATCGCGAAGCGACTGCCAGCGGCGCGTGACCTCGGCCTCGCTGCCGGGCGGGCCGGAGAACTCGAGCAGCGCGCCCTCGGCCTCGGCCTCGGCGGGGTTCGCCGCGAACAGCTCGCCGTGGCTGTTGACCAGGCGGCCGTCGTGCCAGATCGCCAGCGGCTGGTGCTCCTCGATAGCCACGCGCAGCGTGTTCGGCCAGATGCGTCGCACCTGCGCGCGGCGCACCCAGGGCACCTGCTCGAACGACTCGCGCACCGCGCCGAGATCGACCGTGAAGAAGTTGCCGTGCAGGCGCGAGGCGCCCGCCGACTTGAGCAGCGCGCGGTTCACGTGCTGCAGCGGCTGGGCCGACACCGAGGGCTCCACCACCACCGCCTGCAGCGCGAACGCCGGGCGCTGCACGATCCAGGCGACGGCGGCTACCGCGAGCGCCACGCCCGCCGCGGCCATCAGGCCGTTGGCGGTGGCGTTCAGCAGCCGGACGTCGTGCCAGGGATTCACTTCGCGGCCCCTCCCGCCTTCAGGCCTGCGGTCTCGAGGATCCGCACACACAGGTCCTCGTACGAGATGCCCTCGGCCTTCGCGGCCATCGGCACCAGCGAATGACCGGTCATGCCCGGCGAGGTGTTGATCTCGAGCAGGAAGGGCTCGTCGTCGGCCCGGCGCAGCATCACGTCGGCACGTGCCCAGCCCTCGCAGCCGAGCGCGTGAAACGAGCGCAGCGCGATGTCGCGGATCCGCGCGGACAGCGCCTCGGGCAGGTCCGCCGGGCAGACGTAGCGGGTGTCGTCGCGGAAGTACTTGTTCTGATAGTCGTAGTTGCCCGCGGGCGCGACGATCTCGATCACCGGCAGCGCGCGGGCCTCGGTGCCGCTGCCGATGATGGCGATCGTCAGCTCGCGGCCGTCGACGAACTGCTCGCACAGCACATCGTCGTCGTGGCGGCGCGCGATCTCGTAGGCTGCGGCGCACTGGTCCTCGGAGACCACCTTGGTGAAGCCGATCGTCGAGCCCTCGCGCGAGGGCTTGACCGCGAGCGGCAGCCCGTAGCGGCGGGTCGCCTCGAGCACGTCGGCGCCCGAGCGCGCCAGCGCGAAGCCCGGCGTGGGCAGTCCGTGCGTCGTCCAGATCCGCTTGGTGTAGACCTTGTCCATCGCGATCGCCGAGGCCATCACGCCGGAGCCGGTGTACGGAATGCCGAGCAGCTCGAGCGCGCCCTGCACCGTGCCGTCCTCGCCGAAGCGCCCGTGCAGCGCGATGAACACGCGGGCGAAGCCCTCACGCGCGAGGTCGTCCATCGGCCGCTCGGCCGGGTCGAACGCATGCGCATCGACGCCGCGGGCGCGCAGCGCGGCGAGCACGCCCGCGCCGGACATCAGCGACACCTCGCGTTCGGCGGAACGCCCGCCGTTGAGCACCGCGACCTTGCCGAACTCAGCCCTCCGGGCCTGGCCGGCGCCTGCATGCGCCGGCCGCTGATCCGGCTCGCCGCGTGCGGCTCGAAACCCCGTATCAGCCACAGGCAATCTCCTGGGTACGCGCCGCCACGGCGCCGATCGAGCCCGCGCCCATGGTCACGACGACGTCGCCGTCACGGACCGTGTCGAGGATGGTCTCGGGCAGCATGCCGACGTCCTCGACGAACATCGGCTCGACCTTGCCGGCGAGGCGCACGGCACGAACCAGCGTGCGCCCGTCGGCGGCCACGATCGGCGACTCGCCAGCGGCGTAGACCTCGGCCAGCAGCAGCGCGTCGGCCGAGGACAGCACCTTGACGAAGTCCTCGAACAGGTCGCGGGTACGCGTGTAGCGGTGGGGCTGGAAGGCGAGCACCAGCCGGCGTCCGGGGAACGCGCCGCGTGCCGCCGCGATCGTCGCGGCCATCTCGACCGGATGGTGGCCGTAGTCGTCGACCAGCGTGAAGCTGCCGCCGCCCTGGGCCGCGGGCACCGGTAGCTCGCCCCAGCGCTGGAAGCGGCGTCCGACGCCGCGGAAGTCGGCCAGGGCCTGCACGATCGCCGTGTCGGAGACGCCCAGCTCGTCGGCCACCGCGATCGCCGCGAGCGCGTTCTGCACGTTGTGCAGGCCCGGCAGGTTGACCGTCACCTCGAGCGGCGCTCGCGTGCTGCCGTTGACACGGGCGAGCGTGAAGTGCATGCGGCCGCCGTCGGGTCGCGGGTCGACCGCGCGGAACTGCGCCTCGGGCGAGAAGCCGTAGGTGATCACCGGCTTGGAGACGAAGGGCATGATCTCGCGTACGTGCACGTCGTCGACGCAGAGCACCGCCGCGCCGTAGAAGGGCAGCCGCTGGGTGAACTCGACGAAGGCCTGGCGCAGCCGCGCGAAGTCGTGGCCGTAGGTCTCCATGTGGTCGGCGTCGATGTTCGTGATCACCGCGATCATCGGCACGAGGTTAAGGAACGAGGCGTCCGACTCGTCGGCCTCGACGACGATGTAGTCGCCGCTGCCCAGCCGGGCATTGGCGCCCGCGCTGTTGAGGCGTCCGCCGATGACGAAGGTCGGGTCGAGGCCGCCTGCGGCGAGGATCGAGGCGACCAGGCTGGTGGTCGTGGTCTTGCCGTGGGTACCGGCGATCGCGATGCCCTGCTTGAGCTTCATCAGCTCGGCGAGCATCAGCGCGCGCGGCACCACCGGGATGCGACGGGCGCGCGCAGCGGTCACTTCGGGGTTGTCGCCGCGAACCGCGGTCGAGGTGACGATGCAGTCGGCGGTGGCGACGTTGGCCGAATCATGGCCGCGCACGACGGTCGCGCCGAGCGCCACCAGGCGCCGGGTGGCCGCGTTGTCGGCGGTGTCCGAACCGCTGATCCGGTACCCGAGGTTGAGCAGGACCTCGGCGATGCCACTCATGCCCGAGCCGCCGATGCCGACGAAATGGATGTGCTTGACCTTGTGCTTCATGCGGGGACCTTGAGCGCGATCGCCTCGCAGGCGTCGGCGACCTGCGTGGCGGCATCGGGTCTGGCGAGGGCGCGTGCGCGGCACGCGATCTCGAGCAGGCGGGGGCGATCGAGACCGGCGATCATCGCGGCCAGACGCGGCGCGTCCAGCTCGGACTGCTGCACCAGGAGCGCTGCGTCGCGCGTGGCGAGGAAGCCGGCATTGGTGGTCTGGTGATCGTCGACCGCGTGCGGGAACGGTACCATCAGGCTGGCGACACCGGCGGCGGCCACTTCGGAGACCGTCATCGCGCCGGCTCGGCAGATCACCAGATCGGCCACCGCATAGGCCGCGGCCATGTCGTCGATGAACTCGACCGCGCTGGCCTCGACATCGGCGGCACGGTAGGCGTCCTGCAGCGCCGCCAGGTGATTGCGCCCGCTCTGGTGAACGACGGTGGGACGCTGCGCCGCCGGCAGCAGCGCGAGCGCCTGCGGCACGACGGTGTTGAGCGCCTGCGCGCCGAGGCTGCCGCCGACCACCAGCAGCCGCAGCCGGCCGGTGCGCCCGCCGTAGCGCAGCTCGGGCGCGGGCAGCGCGGCGACGTCGCCGCGTACCGGGTTGCCGCACCAGGCGGCGCCGGCGATCGCATCCGGGAAGGCGACCAGCACGCGGTCGGCGACCCGCGCCAGCACCTTGTTGGTCAGCCCGGCGATCGAGTTCTGTTCGTGCACCACCAGCGGCGTGCGGGTCAGCGCGGCCATCATCCCGGCCGGGAAGGCGACGTAGCCGCCCATGCCGAGCACGACCGCAGGCCGGACCTCGCGCAGCACGCGCAGGCTCTGGGCGAAGGCGCGCAGCAGGTTGAACGGCAGCATCAGCTTCGTGGCGAGCCCCTTGCCGCGCAGCCCGCCGAAGCGCACCCACTGCATCGGGATGCCATGACGCGGGACGAGGGTCGCCTCCATGCCGCCGGGGTTGCCGAGCCACACCACGTTCCAGGCGCGCTCGCGCATCACGGCGGCGACGGCGAGGCCGGGGAACACGTGGCCGCCGGTGCCGCCCGCCATCACGAGGAGGGTACGGCTCATACCGTCCCCCCGCGCATCATCTTTCGGCTCTCCCAGTCCACGCGCAGCACGATCGCGAGCGACACGCAGTTCACCAGGAGGGCCGAGCCGCCATAGCTCATGAAGGGCAGCGTCAGGCCCTTGGTCGGCAGCAGACCGAGGTTCACGCCCATGTTGATGAACGCCTGCACCCCGATCCACAGGCCCACGCCCTGCGCGACCAGGCCGGCGAAGTGCCGATCGAGCGCGATCGCCTGGCGGCCGATCTCGAAGCAGCGCCGCACGATCCAGAAGAACAGCACGATCACCGTCAGCACGCCGACGAAGCCCAGCTCCTCGCCGATCACCGCGAGCAGGAAGTCGGTGTGCGCTTCGGGCAGGTAGTGCCACTTCTCGACGCTGCCGCCGAGCCCGACGCCGAACCACTCGCCGCGGCCGAAGGCGATCAGCGAGTGCGACAGCTGGTAGCCCTTGCCGAGCGCGTTCTTCTCGTCGAAGGGATCGAGGTACGCGAAGATCCGCTCGCGCCGCCACGGCGAGGCCCAGATGATGGAGACGAACAGCAGCGCCATCGTCGCCGACAGGCCGGCGAACAGCTTGACGCTCACGCCGCCCAGGAACAGCAGCCCCATCGCGACCACCGCGATCACCATGAACGCGCCGAGATCGGGCTCGAGCAGCAGCAGGCCGCCGACCAGGCCGACGGCGAGGGCCATCGGCATGAAGCCCTTGGAGAACACATGCATCCGGTCCTGCTTGCGGACCGCGAAGTCGGCGGCGTACAGGATCACGAACAGCTTCATCAGCTCGGAGGGCTGAAGGTTGATCATGCCGAGCGAGATCCAGCGGCGTGCACCGAGCACCACCTTGCCGATGCCGGGGATCAGCACCGCGATCAGCAGCAGCAGCCCGAGCACGAACAGCCACGGCGCGGCCTTCTGCCAGCGCTGGATCGGAATCGCGAACGCGAAGGTCGCCGCGGCGACGCCGACCAGCATCACGAAGGCGTGACGGGTGAGATGGTGCGTGGTCCGCAGGGTCTCGAAGCGCCGCGAGTCGGGCAGTGCGATCGAGGCCGAGTAGACCATCACCAGGCCGAAGAGCAGCAGCACCGCCACCGACCAGAGCAGCGCGAGGTCGAACTCGCGCACCGTGGCGGGCGCGCCGCTGCGCGCACCGAGGCGGTCACGGGGCAGGCGCAGGCTCAGCACGGCTGACCGTCCTCTTCGGCGACGCGCTGCACGGCCTCGACAAAGACCTGGGCACGGTGGCCGTAGTTGCGGAACATGTCGAAGCTCGCGCAGGCCGGCGACAGCAGCACCGCCTGGCCGGGTGCGACGGCGCGGGCCGCGGCCGCGACCGCGGCCTCGAGCGTCGGGCAGTCGTGCAGCGGCACGCCGGTGTCGGCGAGCGCGGCGCGCAGCATCGGCGCGTCGCGGCCGATCAGCATCACCGCCGCCGCGTGCGCGGCCACCGCGGGCGCGAGCGGCGCGAAGTCCTGGCCCTTGCCCTCGCCGCCGGCGATCAGCACGCAGCGCTTGCCCAGACCGGTCAGTGCGGCCACGGTGGCGCCGACGTTGGTGCCCTTGCTGTCGTCGTACCACTCGATGTCGCGGATCACCGAGACGAGCTGGCAGCGGTGGGGCTCGCCCTCGTAGCCGCGCAGCCCGTGCAGCATCGCCGCCATCGGCACGCCGACGGCGCGCGCCAGCGCGAGCGCGGCCAGCGCGTTGGCATGGTTGTGCGCGCCCCGGATGCGCAGCGCGTCGGCAGGCATCAGCCGGTTCACGCGGGTCGCGGCGGCGTCGCGGCGGCGCCGGCCCGTCGGCAGCGCGTCCTCGTCGGCGACGGCCTCGGCGAGCCACGTCAGCCCGCCGTCGCGCACGATGCCGTAGCCCGGCGCGGCGTTCGGCGCATCCAGGCCGAAGGAGACGGTCCGGCGCGCGGCCTCGATCGCCGCCCGGGCGTCGGCGGCGGCGCGCGCAGCGCGCGCGGCAGCGCGGCGGGCGGCGAGCCGCTCGGCCTTCGAGCCGCCGGCGGCCTCGTCGGCCTCGGGCGGCGCATCCGCGCCGGCCTCGGGCGGCAGCGTCGCCCCCGGCACGGTCAACGGGTCGTCGCGGTTGAACACGCAGACCGTGCCCGGCGCGTAGATGCGCTGCTTGGCCTCGAGGTAGTCGGCCATCGTGCCGTGCCAGTCGAGGTGGTCCTGCGTGATGTTGAGCACCGTCGCGCAGTCCGGCACGAAGCTCTCGGCCAGGCGCAGCTGGTAGCTCGCCAGCTCGAGGACCCAGACCTGGGGCAGGTCGTCGTGCTCGATCGCCTCGCGCAGCGCCTCGAGGGCGGCCGGGCTGATGTTGCCGCAGACGGCGACCCGCAGGCCGGCCTGCCGGCACAGGTGGCCGACAAGACGCGTCGTGGTGGTCTTGCCGTTGGTGCCGGTGATGGCGACGACGCGCCCCTCGTGGCCGGCCGCGCGCAGCCGCGCGAACTCGCGGGCGAAGAACTCGAGCTCGCCCCAGACCGGCAGGCCCGCGTCGAGGGCGGCGGCGTGCAGGGCCGCGGCCTCGCCCAGGATCGGCGAGAGCCCCTGGCTCCAGCCGACGAGCTCGATGCCCTCGAGCAGCGAGGCGTCCAGGGCACCGCCCACGAAGCGCACCTGCGGACAGGCGGCGCGCAGCGCGGCGAGCTGCGGCGGCGCTTGGCGGCTGTCGGCCACGGTGACCTCGGCGCCCCGGAACGCCGCCCAGCGCGCGATCGCCAGGCCCGACTCGCCGAGCCCGGCGACCAGGATGCGCCGGCCGGCGAGCGCGGCGCGCACCGTCGCCCGCTCGAGCGCCTCGGCACGCTCGCGGGCGAGCTCGGCCGCGCGCTCGGCGGCGCGGGCGAGGCGCTCGGCCTCGAGCGCGGCCTCGTCGACCGCGGGGTCGGTGGCGACCGGCTCGACCGGCTCGATCGACTCGACCGGCTCGATCGACGCCATGGGCTCGATGGGCTCGATGGGCTCGATGGGCTCGATGGGCTCGTTCACCGTGCTCACCGCAGCTTCAGCGACGACAGGCCGAACAGCACCAGCATCATCGTCACGATCCAGAAGCGGACGACGACCTGGGACTCCTTGACGCCGCCCACCTCGAAGTGGTGGTGCAGGGGCGCCATCCTGAAGATGCGCCGCCCCACGCCGTAGCGCTTCTTCGTGTACTTGAACCAGGCGACCTGCATCATCACCGAGACGGTCTCGGCGACGAACACGCCCCCCATGATGAACAGCACGATCTCCTGGCGCACGATCACCGCGACCGTGCCGAGCGCGCCGCCGAGCGCGAGCGCACCGACGTCGCCCATGAAGACCTGTGCCGGATACGCGTTGAACCACAGGAACGCGAGCCCGGCGCCGGCGATCGCGCCGCAGAACACCACCAGCTCGCCGGCTCCCGGGACGTACGGGATCAGCAGGTACTTGGAGAACACCGCGTTGCCGGCGACATAGGCGAAGATCCCGAGCGCGCCGCCCACCAGCACCGAGGGCAGGATCGCCAGGCCGTCCGCGCCGTCGGTCAGGTTCACCGCGTTGCTGGTGCCCACGATCACCAGGTAGGTCAGTCCGATGAAGCCGAACACGCCGAGCGGATACGACACCGTCTTGAAGAACGGCACGATCAGGTCGGCGCGCGGCGGCAGGCTCATCTCGAAGCCCGACGCGAACCAGCCGATGACCAGCTGGATCGCCTCTTGGTTCGAGGCGGCCGGCACCGCGAACGCGAGGTAGACCGCGGCGACCCCGCCGATCAGCGACTGCCAGAAGAACTTGTCGCGCGCCGACATGCCCTTCGGGTTCTTGTGCACCACCTTGCGGTAGTCGTCGATCCAGCCGATCGCACCGAACCCCAGCGTCACGATCAGCACCGCCCACACGAAACGGTTCGCCAGATCGGCCCACAGGAGGGTGGCCGCGCCGATGCCGATCAGGATCAGCGCGCCGCCCATGGTCGGGGTGCCCGACTTGGTCAGGTGCGTCTGCGGTCCGTCGGTGCGCACCGCCTGGCCGATCTTGAGCTGCGCGAGCTTGCGGATCAGCCACGGGCCGGCGAGCAGGCCGATCAGCAGCGCGGTCAGCGTCGCGAGCACGGCGCGCAGCGTGATGTAGTTGAAGACCGTGAAGAACCGGTAGTCCTTCGAGAGCCACTGGGCGAGCTCGAGCAGCATCAGTGGTGTCCTCCGCCGCCCGCGGCCGCGCCGGCGAGCGCCTGCACCACCCGTTCCATCCGCATCGATCTCGATCCCTTCACCAGCACGGTCGACCCGGCGAGCGCGAGCTCGCGCGCGCGGCCACACACCGCCTCGATCTCGCCGAAGTGCTCGGCGCCTTCCCCGAAGGCCTCGACGCTCGCGCGCGTGGCGGCACCGAAGGCGAGCAGCCGTTCCAGCCCGCGCGAGCGCGCGTACTCGCCGACCTCGGCATGAAATTTCGGGCCCTGCTCGCCGACCTCCGCCATGTCGCCGAGCACCAACAGCCGCGGACCGGCGAAGGCCGCCAGCACGTCGACCGCGGCACGTACCGAGTCCGGATTCGCGTTGTAGCTGTCGTCGATCAGCGCCGCCCCGCTCTCGGCCCGCAGCCTGCGCAGCCGGCCGGCCGCGGGCCGGAAGGCCGCGAGGCCCGCGGCGATCACCGCCGGCGGCACGCCGATCGCATGGCAGCAGGCGGCCGCGGCCAGCGCGTTGCGCACGTTGTGCGCGCCGTCGATCGCGATCGAGACCGCGAGCGGCGCGCCGTCGATCGTCATCTCGAAACCGTCGGTGCGCGCATCGGGCGCGGCAGACACCGCGCAGCGCGGATCGGTGCCGAAGTCGATCGTGCGGCGGCCGGCAGCGAGCGCGTGCCAGATCGGCGCGTGCGGATCGTCGCCCGGGAAGACCGCGACCCCGTCGGCGGGCAGCGCCGCGATCGCCGCGCCGTTCTCGTGCGCCGTCGCCTCGACCGTGCCGAGGAACTCCTGATGCTCGCGCTGCGCGTTGTTCACCAGTGCGACGCCGGCCTGCGCGATCGACGCGAGCCAGGCGATCTCGCCCGGCTGGTTCATCCCGAGCTCGATCACCGCGGCGCGGTGCCGGGTCTCGAGCCGCAGCACGGTCAGCGGCACGCCGACATCGTTGTTCAGGTTGCCGCGCGTCGAGAGCCGTGCGTCCTCGCCGACATGCGCCGCGAGGATCGCGGCGACCATCTCCTTGACGGTGGTCTTGCCATTGCTGCCGGCGACCGCGATCACCGGCAGCGCGAAGCAGCGGCGCCATCCGGTGGCGATCTCGCCGAGCGCGCGGCGCGTGTCGGCGACCCACAGCGCGGGCGCGCGGCAACCCTCGGTCCAGCGCTCGACCAGCAGCGCCGAGGCGCCCGCGGCCAGCGCCTGGCCGACGAAGTCGTGTGCATCGAAGCGCTCGCCGCGCAGCGCGACGAACAGCTCGCCCGGACGCACCGCGCGGGTGTCGGTCGACACGCCGGTCAGCACCAGCGGCGGCTCGCCCGGATCGGCGGCGACGAGGCACCCGCCCGACAGGTAGCCGAAGGCCTGGCGCAGCTCAAGCACCGGCGGCCCCCGTGCGGGCGCGACGCGCCAGCGCGCGCTCGGCGTGCTCGGCATCCAGGAACGGATGGCGCACGCCGGCGATCTCCTGGTAGGACTCGTGGCCCTTGCCGGCGATCAGCACGACGTCGGCGGGCGCGGCGCGCGCCACCGTTTCTGCGATGGCCCGCGCACGGTCCGCCTCGCGCAGCGCGCATGGTGCCGACAGGCCGGCCTGCACCGCGTCGAGGATCGCCTCGGGCGACTCGCCGCGCGGGTTGTCGCTGGTCAGCACGATGCGCTCGGCGCCGCGCTCGGCGGCCGCCGCCATCAGCGGGCGCTTCCCGGGGTCGCGGTCGCCGCCGGCGCCGAACACGCACCAGAGCGCGCCGCCGCGGGCCGCCGCCACCGGCCGCAGCGCGGCCAGCGCGTTGTCCAGCGCATCGGGGGTGTGGGCGTAGTCGACCACCGCGAGCGGCACGCCATCGCCGGCGCCCACCGCCTGCAGCCGGCCCGGTACCGGGCGCAGCGCCGCGAGCTGCCCGAGCACGTCGTCGAAGCGCATGCCGAGCGCGAGCCACGCGCCGGCCACCGCGAGCAGGTTCGCCGCGTTGAAGCGCCCGAGCAGCGGGGTGTCGAGCGTCGCCCGCCCCCAGTCGCCGTCGATGCCGATCCGGGTGCCGGCGACGGTGGGGACGACCTCGGTCGCCACCAGCACGCGGTCGACCTCACCGGTCACCGGCGCCCCGATCCGGTAGCCGATGCGCTGCACGCCGGGCGCGACCCCGGCCAGCATCGCCGCATGCGCGGCGTCGTCGAGGTTCACGACCGCCGCGCGCAGCCCCGGCCAGCCGAAGAGCATCGCCTTGGCCTCGCCGTAGGCCTGCATCGTGCCGTGGTAGTCGAGGTGATCGCGGGTCAGGTTGGTGAAGACCGCGACCGCCATGCGCGTGCCGTCGAGCCGGTGCTGATGCAGGCCGATCGACGAGGCCTCGATCGCGACGGCATCGACGCCCGCATGGGCGAAGCGCGCGAACAGCGCCTGCAGCGCGAGCGCGTCGGGGGTGGTCAGGCCGGTGTCGTCGAGCGCGCCGTGTCCGTCATCGCCGAGCACGCCGGCGCCGATCGTGCCGACCACCGCGGCCCGCCGGCCCGCGGCCTGCAGTCCCTGCGCGATCCACTGGCTGCAGCTGGTCTTGCCGTTGGTGCCGGTGACCGCGACGACGTCCATCCGCGCGGTGGGTGCACCGAGGAAGGCGTCGGCGATCGGCCCGGCGAGGCGCTTGAGGCCGTCGACGGTACGCACCGGCACGCCGTGCACCGGCGGCTCGGCGCCGCCGGCCTCGGCGACGACCGCCGCCGCGCCGAGCGCGACCGCCTGCGCCACATGGCGGCGACCGTCCGCGCGCTCGCCTGGATAGGCGAAGAACGCGTCGCCCCGTGAGACGCGGCGGCTGTCCGCGACCAGCGCCGCCCCCGGCGGCAGGACGCCGCGCAGCCAGCGCGCGAGCTCGGCGGCCTGCTCCGGCGCCGCGGTCACAGGCTCTCCCGGACCGGCTCGGCCGGCTGGATCAGCGTGGTGAAGGGCGCATCCGGCGCCACCCGCAGCGCGCGCAGCGTCTCGCCGGTGATCCGCGCGAAGATGGGCGCCGCGACCAGGCCGCCGTAGTACTTGCCCGCGGTCGGCTCGTCGACCATCACCGCGACCACCACGCGCGGATTCGAGACCGGCGCGAACCCGACGAAGGAGGCGATGTACTTGTTCTGGTACGCGCCGTTCTCCTGCTTGTGCGCGGTGCCGGTCTTGCCGCCGACCCGATAGCCCTGGATCTGCGCGAGCGGCGCGGTGCCCTGCGGGCCGGCCGCCATCTCGAGCATCTTGCGCACCTGCTGCGCGACCTCGGGGCTGAACACCGGCACGCCCGCGGCCGGCGCGTCGGACTTGAGCATCGTGAGCGGGATCATCTCGCCGTCGCGCGCGAAGACCGTGTAGGCCCGCGCCATCTGCAGCAGCGACACCGAGATGCCGTGCCCGTACGACATCGTCGCCTGCTCGATCGGCTTCCAGGTCTTGTACGGCCGCACACGACCGGCGACCGCGCCGGGGAACCCGATCTGCGGCGGCTGCCCGAAGCCGAGCGAGGTGAAGCCTTCCCACATGCGCTGCGGCGGCAGCTGCAACGCCATCTTCACCGTGCCGACGTTCGACGACTTCTGCAGCACCTGCTCCACGGTCAGCACCCCGTAGCGGTGGGCGTCGCCGATCGTCGCGGTGCCGATCGTCAGCTTGCCCGGCGAGGTGTCGATGGGCGTGGTCGGCCTGAACTTGCCGGCCTCGAGCGCCATCGCGACCGAGAACGGCTTCATCGTCGAGCCGGGCTCGTAGGTGTCGGTGATCGCGCGGTTGCGCAGCTGCCCGCCGGTGAGGGCTGCGCGGTTGTTCGGGTCGTAGGTCGGCAGGTTGGCGAGCGCGAGGATCTCGCCGGTGCGCACGTCGATGACGATCGCCGCGGCCGCCTTGGCGCGGTGCTCGCGCATCGCGTCGCGGATCGCGTTGAAGGCCAGGAACTGGATCCGCGTGTCGATCGACAGCGCGAGATCGTCGCCGTCCTGCGGCTCCGTCCCCGAGCCGACCTGCTCGATCACGCGGCCGAGGTTGTCCTTGATGACGCGCCGGCTGCCCGGGCGGCCGGCGAGTCGATGCTGCTGCGACAGCTCGAAGCCCTCCTGACCGACATCCTCGACGTTGGTGAAGCCGACCAGGTGCGCGACCGTCTCGCCCTCGGGATAGTGGCGCTTGTTCTCGGGGCGCAGGTACACGCCTGGGATCTTGAGCGCTTCGACCTGCTTCGCGACATCGGCGTCGACCTGCCGCTTCAGGTAGACGTAGTTCTTTCCCTCGGCGATCTTGCGCTCGAGTTCCTTCGGGTCGAGCCCGAGCAGCTTCGCGAGCCGCGCCTTCTGCGTGGCGGTGGCGACGACGTCGTCCGGGTCGGCCCACACCGCCTTGGCCGGCAGGCTGGAGGCGAGCACGACCCCGCCGCGGTCGACGATCTTGCCGCGGTCGGCCGGGATGTCGAGCGTGCGCTCGTAGCGCACCGCACCCTGCTTCTGCAGGTAGTCGTTGCTCAGCGCCTGCAGCCAGAACGCGCGCAACGCCAGCGCGACGAAGGCCATCGCGACCATGCCGAGCATGAAGCGCGAGCGCCAGGCAGGCAGCTTCGTGCTCAGCAGCGCGTTGCGCCCGAGCTTGACCGGACGGCCCATCAGCGCACCTCCCGCACCGCTGCGACCGGGGGATGCGCCGCGGCCGCGGCCGGCGGCGGCACCGACGGGGACCCGCCGCCGGAGGCCGACGGCGCGCCCGAGGGCGCGTTCACGTACAGGGTGCGCTCGGGAGTGACCGGCTGCATCTTCAGGTCACGGCGGGCGACCGCGTCGATGCGCGAATGCTTGGCGAGCTGCGTCTGCTCGAGCTGCAGCTGGTTCCACTCGACCTCGTGCTTGCGCGCCATCGACTGCGAGCGCTCGAGCTCGATGAACACCTTGCGCGCCCGGTGCTGCGAGGTGACGAGCAGCAGCGCGCAGGTCATCAGGATCGCGATCAGCAAGGCATTGACCTTGGCCATCGCGTTCAGATCCTTTGCGCCACGCGCAGCACCGCCGAGCGCGAGCGCGGATTGCCGGACACCTCGGCCTCGTCGGGCAGCAGGCGGCCGATGCTCTCCAGCCGCGGCGGCGTGTCGTGCACGGGCACGCCGGTGACCGGGTCGCGACGGGCCATGCGGCCCGCCTCGCGCGCGATGAACTGCTTGACCATCCGATCTTCGAGTGAGTGGAAGGAGAGGACGACCACGCGTCCGCCGACGTTCAGCCGGCCGACGATGCGGTCGAGGACGAGCGCGAGCTCCTCAAGCTCTTGATTGACGAGAAGCCGTAGAGCCTGAAAGGTGCGTGTGGCCGGGTCCTTCCCCACTTCCGGCCTCTTCTGCCGGCCGCGGACGACGCCCGCCACGAGAGCGGCAAGCTCCCCGGTGGTACGGAACGCGGTGTCGCCGGCATCCCGGCAGCGAGCAGCAATCGCCTTTGCAACCGGAACAGCAAACCGTTCTTCCCCATAGTCCCTCAATGCCTCCGCGATATCCTGCTCAGACGCCTGAACCAGCCATTGCCGCGCCGACATGCCCTGCGTCGGGTCCATCCGCATGTCGAGCGGGCCGTCTGCCCTGAAGCTGAAACCCCGGGACGCATCGTCGAGCTGGGGTGACGAGACGCCGAGGTCGAGCAGCACGCCGTCGACCCCACCGATGCCCCGCGCGTCGAGCACCGCCCCGAACTCCGAGAAGCGTGCGTGCTCGATCGAGAAGCGCCCATCCGCCCACCCCCTGCCGACCGCGACCGCCTCGGGATCCCGATCGATCGCCAGCAACCGCCCCGACGGCCCCAGCTCGGCCAGGATCAGGGCGGAATGACCGCCCCGGCCGAACGTGCCGTCCACGTAGACGCCATCGGGCCGGATCGCCAGCCCGTCGACGCATGCCTGCGCCATCACCGACCGGTGAACCCGGGGAACCGCCGACTCGATCAAGGGCGCCGCCTAGATCGAAAGACCGGACAGGGCCTCGGGGATACCGCCTGCGATCGCCTCGTTTTCCTTCGCCGTCAGCCTGGGCTCGTCCCACAGCTCGAAGTGGGAGCCCATGCCGAGCAGCACGATGTCCTTCTCGAAACCCGCCGCCTGGCGCAGTTCGGGCGAGACCAGCACGCGACCGGTACCGTCGAGCTCGACGTCGGTCGCATTGCCGAGGAAGAACCGCTTCCACGCGCTCGCGCTGATCGGCAGCGCCGAGATGCGTTCGCGGACCGCCTCCCAGACAGGCCGGGGGTAGAGGAGCAGGCAGCCGTCGGGGTGCCGGGTCAGCGTGAGCCGACCTTCGCACTGACTCATCAGCGCGTCGCGATGCCGCGTCGGGACCGACATGCGGCCCTTCGCGTCCAGCGCCAGCGCGGATCGCCCTTGGAACATTCCCTACCTTGTCCGTCGCATCGTAGGACGGGGCGATCAGGCGCTAAACCGCACCGACCTCCCACTCTCAACCACTTTTCTGCACCTTTTCCCACTGTACGTAAAAGCGGAATGTCGGTCAAGTTGACAGCGGGTTTTCTCAATCGGGACAAGCACTTAGCCGCGCTTCCTGAGAACTGGATCGATATCCAGTACCGAGCGCGAAAGCGAACCGAATCAGTCCCTTAAGGGAAACTGCTCAGGTCGCGCATGAGGAGTGGAGCGGGTCTGTAGGCCGGATTCTGTGCGCCGGTCGCCCGGCGGACGGTCATTCGTCTAGGCCCCCGGTTGCCCGGGGGCTCGAGCCACCAACCCGCACGCTCGGAGGGGCGTCCTCCACGGTCTGCACCGAACGCGTGCCTATTTGGTGTTGCTCCGGGTGGGGTTTGGCGTGCCGCCCCTGTCGCCAGGGACGCGGTGGGCTCTTACCCCACCGTTTCACCCTTGCCTGCGACCGCTTGCGCGGCCCCATCGGCGGTCTGTTCTCTGTGCCACTGTCCGTCGCCTTGGGCGCGCCTTTCGGACGCGCTCGCTGCGCCTGGCCGTTAGCCAGCACCCTGCCCTCTGGAGTCCGGACCTTCCTCCCGGGCATGGCTGCCCCGGCGACCGTCCGACCCGCTCCACGGTGCATTCTATCCGCTCGCGGGGTGCGGACCGCCGGCGGGCGGCGGCGTCTCGCCGGCCGCCGGCACCACGCCTAAGCTCCCGAGGATGGTCGCGGCCGGTGCCGCGCCTCCGACGGAGTTCCCGCATGCCCCACCCGACCCGCCTCGTCCTCGGCCCGCTCCTGGGTGCGACGCTGCTCGCTGCGCTCGCCGCACCTGCGGCCGCCTCGGCACCGACCGCGCAGCCGGCGCTCGATCTCGGCGCCCCGTCCGTGCAGTCGCAGCGCGGGCAGCGGCTGAAGGTGGCGGTGCCCTTCGGCTCCGCGCCCGGCGAACCGGTGTCCGTGACCCGTTTCGAGGTGGTGTCGGTGCAGGCGCCGGCGGGCTTCACGGCCCCGGACGCCGCCGGCTTCACGATCTCCAAGCCGGCGAGCCGCAACCTGGTCTTCCTGCAGTCTCGCGAGTCGATCGAGGCGCCCGAGCTGATCCTGACCGTGCGCGTCGCGGACCAGCCCGAGGGCGCGCAGACCTGGACGATCGGCGTGCCGCCGGCCAAGGCCTCGATGCCGATGGCGCTGGCCGACTCGGCACCGCGCGCGTCGGGCGCCGAGCGGGCTGCCCGCCGCAGTCCTGCGCGCAAGGCATCCGCCACCCGCTAGCCTGGTCAGGCCACCCGCCGACGCGCGCCCTTGACGCGGCGCAAGGCGGCACCCTGCGGGCCGGTCCATGATCCCGTGATGTCGAAGGAACCACCACGGGAGGGCGAGGGATGACGACGCTTCGGGACACGGTGTGCCTGGTGACGGGCGGGGCATCGGGCATCGGCCGCGCGATCGCGCTGGCCTGGGCGCGCGAAGGCGCGACGGTCGTCGTGTCCGACCTCGCGGCAGCCGCTGCCGGCGGCGAGGACACGGTGGCGCAGGTGCGCGCGGCGGGCGCCGAGGCGATGTTCGTCGCAGCCGACGTCTCGCGCGACGCCGACTGCGCGGCACTGGTCGCGAAGACGCTCGAGCGCTTCGGGCGGCTCGACGCGGCCTGCAACAACGCGGGCGTGGGCGGCACGATCGCGCCGACCGCCGACTACGCGCTCGACGAGTGGCACCGGGTGCTGTCGGTGAACCTCACCGGCGTGTTCCTGTGCATGAAGCACGAGATCCCGGCGCTGCTGGCGAGCGGCGGGGGCGCGATCGTCAACATCGCATCGATCCTCGGCGCGGTCGGGTTCGCGGGCGCACCCGCCTACACCGCGGCCAAGCACGGCGTGCTCGGCCTGACCAAGGTGGCGGCGCTCGACTACGCGGCGCGCGGTGTGCGCGTGAACGCGATCGGGCCGGCGTTCATCCACACCCCGATGATCGCGGGCATGGAGGGGGACCCGGCGACGCTGCAGGCCCTGGAGGCCTTGCATCCGGCGGGCCGGCTCGGGCACCCCGAGGAAGTCGCCGAGCTGGTCGCCTGGCTGAGCTCGGCACGCGCGTCGTTCGTCAATGGCGCGTACTGGCCGGTCGACGGCGGCTTCCTGGCCCAATGAGCGGGCGCCGGACGATCGTCACGGACGTGACGATCGGCGCGTTCACTTCGCCGGATCTCGCACCGCCTGCGGATTGTCCTCCACGTAGGCGCGGACGATCGACGCGAAGTCCGCATCGGCGGTGAAGCCCATCGCGCTCGCGCGTGCGGTGTCGAAGCGCGCCGCCCAGGTGCGCACCAGGCGCATCACGTTCTCGTCGAGCACGGGCTTGACGCGCGCGGCGACCGCGTCGCCGGCAACGGCTCGCAGCGCGGCGAGTTCCTCGTGCATGGAGACGGTCAGCCCCGGCAGGTTCAGGCTGCGGTGCCAGCCCCAGTCCTGCGGCGCGAGTTCGAGCGCACGCAGCAGCATGCCGACCACGGTGCGCGGCGAGGCGACCCACATCTCGGTCTCGGGCGGCACCGGCAGCGGCGCGTCGATGCCCGACAGCGGCTCGCGGATGATCCCGGACGCGAAGCCGGAGGCGGCGCCGTTCGGGCGGCCCGGCCGCACGACGACGGTCGGCACGCGGACCGCGCGGCCGTCGATGAAGCCCTTGCGGGTGTAGTCCTGCACGAGCAGCTCGCCGACCAGCTTCTGGATGCCGTAGGAGCCCTGCGGGGTCGGCGTGGTGGCGTCGGTGACCACCGGCGGCAGCGCGCCGCCGAACACCGCGATCGAGCTCGAGAACAGCAGCCGAGGCGCGGTGCCGAGCGCGCGGCAGGCCTCGAGCAGATGACGGCTGCCGTCGAGGTTGACCCGCATGCCGAGGTCGAAGTCGGCCTCGGCGGTGCCGCTCACCACGGCCGCCAGGTGCACCACCGCGCCGGTGTCCTTCGAGACCAGCGCACGCACCTGGGCCGGGTCGGAGATGTCGCCGGCCACGTTCTTCACGCGCGGATCGCGGTTCGCGCCCTCGCCGACATCGAAGCAGACGATGCGCGAGACCGGCTCGTCGCGCGCGCCCTGCGCATCGGCCAGTCGCAGCGCGCCCTTCGCGAGCACGCGCGCGATCAGCTGCTGTCCGAGGAACCCGGCGCCGCCGGTGACGAGGATCTCCATGATGTGTCTCCCTGTGTGTCGTGTGATGGATGCGCGACCGGAGCCGCGCTGTGCTCAGCGGACGGCCGCGAGCGCCTTGTCGAAGAAGTCGTCGGCGCCGAAGTTGCCCGACTTGAGCGCGAGCCCGACGGGCACGTCGGTGCCCGCGAGCGCCGGCACGCCCGGATCGATCTCGGGGCCGATCGCAAGCAGCCTCACGCCGAGCGCCTGCACCACTGCGCCCGAGGTCTCGCCCCCGGCGATGACCTGACGGCGCACGCCGCGCGCGTACAGCGCCGCCGACAGCTCGCCGAAGCAGTGCTCGATCGCCGAGGACGCACGCTGCATGCCGTGCTTGGCCTGCGAGGCGCGAACCGCCTCCGGATCGGCCGAGCTGTAGACGAGGGGCGCCGCGCCCGCGGGCTGCGCCAGTACCCAGTCGGCGAGCGAGACCGCGGTCTGGCGCCCGTCGATCACGTCGTCGACGTCGACGCGGCGCGACGGCGCGTGCGCGGCGTAGCGCTCGACCTGCCGGCGGGTCGCGGCCGAGCAGCTGCCCGAGATCACCACCGCCGGGCCGCCGATCGCGTCGAGGCCGCCGGCGTGCGGCCGCAGCAGGCCGGCGCGGCGGAAGTTGTCCGGCAGCCCGAGCGCGATGCCCGAGCCGCCGGTGATCAGCGCGGCGTCGGCGCAGGCCTCGCCGAGCGTGCGCAGGTCGGCATCGGTGATCGCGTCGGCGACCGCGAGCCGTACGCCGCCGGCGGCGAGCGCCGCGAGGGCCTCGCGGGTGGCGGCCGCACCGCGGGCGACCGTCGGATGCGCGAGCAGCCCGACCGTGTACGGCGTCTGGCGCTGCAGCCAGCGCGCGAGGTCGGGGTCGGTCATCGGCGTGAGCGGATGGTGCTGCATGCCGCTCTCGCTCAGCAGCCGGTCGCCGACGAACAGGTGGCCCATGTAGATCGTGCGCCGGTTCGTCGGGAACGCCGGGCAGACGATCGCGATCGGCGCATCGAGCGCGTCGAGCAGCGCCTGCGCGACCGGACCGATGTTGCCCGCGGGCGTGGAATCGAAGGTCGAGCAGTACTTGAACAGGATCTGGCGCGCTCCGTGGGCACGCAGCCAGCGTAGCGCCTCCAGGCTCTGCGCGATGGCGTCGGCGGGGTCGATGCTGCGGGACTTGAGCGCGACCACCACCGCATCGGCATCGGGCGGAGGGCCGCCGGCCGGCACGCCGATGGCCTGCACGGTGCGCATGCCACCGGCGGTCAGGGTGTTCGCGAGGTCGGAAGCGCCGGTGAAGTCGTCGGCGATGCAGCCCAGCAGCATGGCGAAGGGGTCTCCTGGTTCGGATGTGCGGCGGGCGGCGTGCCTGCGAGGGGTCGGCTCAGCCCGGCGCCCTGCGCCGGCGACCGGGCCGGAACACGGCCGCGTCATTGTAGAACGCGGGGTCCTGGTTCGCGTCGCACCAGCCGGGCAGGCCCATCACCGGCAGCGGGCAGAAGGCGCGCGACGACAGGCGTCCCGGCTCGAGCGAGGCGGCCAGCACGCGATCGACCTCGACCGGCGGCGCGCCGGCGTCGAGCCGCAGCGGCCAGGCATGCGCGGTGATGGCCTTGAACGGCGCGTCGAGCTTCTCGAGCAGCGCATGGCCGAAGACGTGCACGCGGACCGAGCGCTCGACTCGGCCGCGGCCGGCGACGAAGAGGGCCGTCCAGTCGAAGGCGCGCAGCGCGTCCTCGAGCGAGGCGTCGAGCCCGACCCACACCGCGGCGTTCTCGTCGAAGAGCGTGGCGGCATCGCGCAGCGGGCCGCGGGGGGCCGGTGCGCCGGGGCGACCCGCGGCCTCGGCCAGTGCCGCGGCGTGCAGCGCGTTGAGCCTCGCCTTCGCGCGGGGCCAGGCGAGCCAGGCGAGCGCGTTGCACAGGTCGTGTCGCGCGCCCGCGGGATCGGTGCGCGTCGCGATCTCGCCGGCCTCGAAGATCCGCGCCTCGTACGCCGGGCGCAGCGAGCCCGCCTGCGCGGCGCCCGTGCCGGCGTCGGGAACGAAGCGCAGCGGCCTGCCGGACTCCGTGCGCAGGCCGGCCTCCTGGGCCCACGCGTCGAGCCGCGCGACGCGCGCCGCGGCCGACAGCGGCGCCAGCTCGGCGAGCCGCGCCGCGTGCGGCACGAGCCAGGGCCGGGTCATTCGGATCGCGGCGCCGCCGCGATGGGGGATCGCCGCGTCGCCGCCACGGGGGATCGCGGCGCTGCCGACCGCCGCGCCGCCGCGAGGGCGCTCAGCCCGCGGCGAGCCGCCACGCGAGCGACTCGCCGGCGGCCAGCGGAACGATGGCCTCGTCGCCGAACGGCAGCGCCTCGGGCACCGTCCAGGACTCGCGGCGCAGCACGACGCGCGCCGTGTTGCGCGGCAGCCGGTAGAAGTCCGGCCCGTGCAGGCTCGCGAAGCCCTCGAGGCGATCGAGCGCGCCGACCGACTCGAACGCGGCCGCGTACAGCTCGAGCGCATGCGGCGCCGTGTAGCAGCCGGCGCAGCCGCAGGCGTTCTCCTTCAGGTGCTTCGAGTGGGGCGCGCTGTCCGTGCCCAGGAAGAAGCGCGGGCTGCCGGAGGTGGCGGCCTCGAGCAGCGCACGCCGGTGCGTCTCGCGCTTGAGGATCGGCAGGCAGTACCAGTGCGGCCGCATGCCGCCTTTGAACAGCGCGTTGCGCTCGTACAGCAGGTGGTGCGGCGTGATCGTCGCGGCGATCGCCCCGGGCGCGGTCGCGACGTACTGCGCCGCCTCCCGTGTGGTGATGTGCTCGAACACGACGCGCAGCGCCGGAAAGTCGCGGCGCAGGGGCTCGAGCACCTGGTCGATGAAGACCCGCTCGCGGTCGAACACGTCGACCGAGGCGTCGGTGACCTCGCCGTGGATCAGCAGCGGCAGCTCGGCCGCCTGCATGGCCTCGATCGCGCCGCGCACGGCCGCCATCGAGGTGACGCCGGCATCGGAGTTGGTGGTGGCGCCGGCGGGATAGAGCTTGACCGCGTGGACCACGCCCGAGTCCTTCGCGCGGCGGATCTCGTCCGGCGGCGTGCGGTCGGTCAGGTACAGCGTCATCAGCGGCTCGAAGCCGGCGCAGGCCGGCTCGTCACCCGCGGTCTCGCGCAGCGCGGCGAGGATCCGGTCGCGGTAGTCGATGGCCTGCCCGACGGTGGTCACCGGCGGCTTGAGGTTGGGCATCACGATCGCCCGGGCGAACTGCCGGGCGGTCGCGGCGACCACGGCGCGCAGCGCCTCGCCGTCGCGCAGGTGCAGGTGCCAGTCGTCGGGGCGGATGAGCGTCAGGGTGTCCATCGGGCGCGGGGGGGGCGGGGGCAGGCGAAGGCCTGGATTGTCCCACGACGGCCCCGCCCCCACGGAGCGTCCCGGGCATGCGGCTCGGCTTCGGTCCGCGCCGCGGACGGCCGGCTCGCGCCGCGCCGGCGGCGATTCGTCGCACGCCGCTCGCGGGCCGGCCCGCACGCCCCGAGGATCCGGCCATCGCCTCCCGCATCACAGGACACCGCCATGACCCCGCTGCAAGCCCGCCTCCTCGAGCCCGCGATCGCTGTCCACGTCGTCGCGGCCCTCCTCGCCCTGGCCCTGGGCGCCTTCGTGATCGCCGGCCGAAAGGGGACACCGGCCCACCGGATGGCGGGCCGGCTCTGGGTCGCCGCGATGGTCGCTGCCGCGCTCGGCTCGTTCTTCATCGAGGCGCAGCGTTTCCCGGTGCACACGCCGCTCGGCACCTTCGGCCCGATCCACCTGCTGTCGGCGTTCACGCTGTGGAACCTGTGGCGCGCGATCGCCGCGATCCGGCGGGGCGCGGTGACCGCGCACCGGCATGCGATGGTCGGCGCGTTCGCCGGCCTGGTGATCGCCGGCCTGTTCACCCTCGTGCCCGGCCGCACGCTCGGCGCGTGGCTGGTCGCGGTCGCCGGATGAGCGCCGCGGGCGGGCCGGACGGCCTGCGGGCCATAATCGGGCCTGGAGCCCCTCTCGCGATGACCCGACGCATCGTCCTGATCCTGCTCGCCACGGTCGCGCTGAACACCGCGATCGCGGCGATGCTCGTCGCCAACAGCCCGGAGCGCCACCTCTGGTGGCCGACCTTCGTCCATTCCCAGGCGATCGGGCTGACGATCGCGGCGCTGTGCTGGGCGGCCGTGCCGCGCGTGGAGCGCAGCGAGGGCGACCTCAAGGTCGCGGTGCCGCTGTTCGGCGGGGCGATCGTCGGCGGCGCGCTGATCGGCATCCAGCTCGCGGAACTCTCGACCCGCGCGCTCTTCGGCGAGACGACACCGGTCATGGCCGGGCATGGCGTGATGTCGGTGCGCACCGTGGTGCTGTCGCTGACGGTCGGCACCCTCGGCACCCTGATCTTCTACGGCCGCGAGCGCCTGCGCCATGCCCGCACCCGGGCCGAATCGGAAGGCTGGCGCGCGGTCGCCGCCGAGCGGACCGCGGCGCAGGCCCGACTGCAGGCGCTGCGCGCGCAGGTCGAGCCGCACTTCCTGTTCAACACGCTGGCCAACGTCTCGGCCCTGATCGACCGGGACCCGGCGGCCGCGCGCGCGCTGATCGACGACCTGGCGCGCCATCTGCGGGCGACCCTGCGACATGCGCGCGCCGATTCGACGACGCTGGGCGAGGAGCTCGACGTGACCGCCTCGCTGCTGGGCATCATGAAGCGCAGGCTCGGGGACCGACTGCAGTGGCGCTTCGACGTGCCCGACGCGCTGCGCGCGGCCGAGGTGCCGCCGATGCTCGTGCAGCCGCTGGTCGAGAACGCCGTCAAGCACGGCATCGAGCCGCAGGCCGCGGGCGGGTCGATCGAGGTCCGGGCGCGCCGCGAGGCCGACGGCACGCTGGTCGTCGAGGTGGCGGATACCGGGGGCGGGCTGGCCGAAGCCTCCGGACGCGCCGCGGCGCCGGCGGCGGCGCAGGAGGCCTCGGGCACCGGCCTGGCCAACCTCGCCGACCGGCTGCGGGCCATCTACGGACCGGGCGCGCGACTGGCGCTGCGCGAGAACGCGCCGCGCGGCACGGTGGCGCGGCTGACGCTGCCGCACCGCCCGGCGCCTGCGGCATGAGCGCCGCGCCCCGCGCGATCGTCGCCGACGACGAGCCGCTGCTGCGCGAGGCGCTGGTCGCCGCGCTCGCGCAGGCCTGGCCGGCGCTCGAGGTGGTCGCCGCCTGCGCCGACGGCGACGCCGCGCTCGAGGCCATCGAGCGCGAGCGTCCGGACGTCGCCTTCCTCGACATCCGCATGCCCGGCCGCAACGGCCTGCAGGTCGCGCAGGCGGCGGCGGCCTCGCCGCACGCGCCGCTGTGGGTGTTCGTCACCGCCTACGACGCACATGCGCTCGATGCCTTCGAGCGCGACGCGGTCGACTACCTGCTCAAGCCCCTGGAGTCGGCGCGGCTGGCGCGCACGGTCGAGCGGCTGCGTGCGCGACTCGCCGAGCGCGAGGCCGGATCCGCCGCGGGCACCGTCTCCGCGCCCGCGATCGACCCCGACGTGCTGCGCCGGCTCGTCGAGCTCGCGGCCGGCGCCGGGTCAGCCGGGACGGACGCCCCGGCACCGCTGCGCTGGCTGCGCGCCTCGCTGCGCGAGGAGGTGCGGCTGATCCCGATCGACGAGGTCGTCGTCTTCGAGGCGGCCGACAAGTACCTGCGCGTGCTGACCCGCGACGACGAGGCGCTGATCCGCATGCCGCTCAAGGAGGTGCTCGAGCGGCTGCCCGCCGACGAGTTCTGGCAGATCCACCGCGGGACGGTGGTGCGCACCCGGGAGATCGCGCGGACGACACGCACGCTGTCGGGCAAGCTCGTGGTGCACCTGCGCTCGCGACCCGAACGCTTCGAGGTCAGCCGCCCCTTCGCCCACCTGTTCAAGGCCGACTGAAGGCGCCGTCGGGCACACCGGCGCCCAATCGCGCCGCGATCGCATCGGCGATGACCGCCGCGCCGTCGCCGTGCGCGCGCGAGCGCGCCGGACCGGCCTGCAGCGTCTCGAGCGCGGCCTCGAAGCGGCCTGCCCGCACCGCCTCCATCGCGATCGGCGCGAGCCGGGCGTGGCGTCCCAGCCAGGCGTTCAGGTACGGCGCCTCGGGCCAGTCGTCGCGCGGCACCGCCAGGGTGTCGCGCCCGGCGAACCCCGCTTCGGCGAAGGTGCCGTAGCCGGGCTTGGCGACCAGCAGATCGCAGGACGCCAGCAGGTCGTGGTAGGGCCAGCCCAGGGCGTCGCCGCGCCGCGCCGACGGCCCGTCGGCCGCATCCGTCGTCAACACGACCGCGATCCAGCCCGGCGGCAGTCGCCATGCGGCGGTGTCGACTGCGAGCGGCATGCCGCCGAACGCGACCTGCATCACGCGGGTGGTGCGCGGCACGCCGAGCGCGTCGCGCAGCGCATCGCGCCGCTCGGCGCCGCGGCGTGCGATCGGCGGCACGGACACGCGGTTGGCGAAGCGCTCGAAGGGCATCCCCGGCTCCAGGGCGAACACCGCGTCGGCCCGCGAGTAGGCCGCGTGCATCCAGTCGGCGACCGCGGCGACGTCGGCGCGCCCCGGGTGGCGCGCCCGCAGCACGTCGGCCCAGTTCAGCGAACAGGCGCCGAACGCGGGCAGCCCGAGCGAGGACGCCGCGGCGATCGGCAGCCAGCCGATGTTGGCGAGCACCAGGTCGGCGCGCAGCGCCCGCAGCGCGTCGCGCTCGCGGTCCAGCAGCATGTCCCGGGCGATGAGCATCGCGCGGTACCGGGCCAGGCTCGCCTCGTCGTCGACCCGCAGCGCGTCGTGCATCACGAAGCCGAAGTCGGTGTCGTCGGCCGAGACGTCCGGCGCCGGCAGGCCGACGGCCTCGAAGCGGGCCCGCACCAGCGGCGCGGGCAGTGCGGTGCGCACCGTCGTGCGCAGCCCGGGCAGCCGCGCGTGCAGCGCCGACACCATCGGGATGGTCTGCGACAGATGGCCCCAGCCGTGCGAGGCGACGCAGGCGACCAGGTGCGGGGCGAGCCGCGTCACGTTCAGTTCAGGCGACGAGGATCGCGCGATAGTCGTTGACGTTGGTGCGGGTCGGGCCGGTCACGACCAGGTCGTCGAGCCGCGAGAAGAAGCCCCAGCCGTCGTTGTCGTCGAGGCAGCGGCGGGCATCGAGCCCGAGCGCGGCCGCCCGCGCGGCGCTGTCGGCGAGCCGCAGCGCGCCGGCGTTCGACTCGACACCGTCGATGCCGTCGGTGTCGGCGGCGATCGCCGACACGCCCGGCAGGTCCCCGAGCTCGTGGTGCAGCGCCAGCAGGAACTCCGAGCACCGTCCGCCCCGCCCCTGCCCGCGCAGCGTGACCGTGCACTCGCCGCCCGAGACCAGGGCGACCGGCGCAGCAAACGGCCCGCCGTGCAGGCGGATCTCGCGCACCAGCGCGGCCATCACCTGCGCCACGTCGCGGGCCTCGCCGGTCACGGTGTCGCCGAGGATGACCGCGCGGATGCCGGCCTGCTCGAAGACGCGGGCGCCGGCCTCCAGGCTGCCGTGCGCGGTCGCGATGATGCGGTTGTCGACCCGCCCGAACAGGGGGTCGCCCGGCTTCGGCGTGTCGTCGATCTCGCCGCGGGCGCCGCGCGCCAGGTGCGCGGCGACGCTGGCCGGCGGGCTCACGCCCCAGCGCGCCAGCACGCCGATCGCATCGGCATGGGTGCTCGGGTCGGGGGCACAGGGGCCGGAGGCGATCGCGGAGACGTCGTCGCCGGCCACGTCGGACACCAGCAGCGCACGGACGCGCGCACGCGTGGCCTGTGCGAGCCGCCCGCCCTGGATCCGGGAGAGGTGCTTGCGCACGATGTTCATCTCCTGGATCGGGGCGCCCGAGGCGAGCAGCGCGCGCGTCACCGCCTTGAGGTCGGCCATCGGCACGCCCGCCACCGGCAGCGACAGCAGGCTCGAGCCGCCCCCGGAGACGAGGGCGAGCAGCAGGTCCTCCGGGCCGAGGGCGGCGGCGCGCTCGAGGATCTCGGCGGCGGCGCCTTCGCCGGCCTCGTCCGGCACCGGATGGCCGGCCTCGATGACCCGCAGGCGCTCGGTCGGCATGCCATGCGCGTAGCGGGTGACGACCAGGCCGTCGAGCGGCGCATCGGCCGGCCAGGCGAGCTCGACGGCGCGGGCCATCGAGGCGGCCGCCTTGCCGGCGCCGACGACCAGCGTGCGGCCGCGTGCCGGGTCGGGCGGTACGGGCAGGTGGGCTGCGACGACGCGCAGGGGATCGGCCGCCGCGACGGCGGCCTCGAAGCTCTGGACGAGCAGGCGTCTGGGATCCATGGACGCGGACTCTAGCGCACAACGTGCGCCGGGCCCGCGTCCGGATGCGCGGTCAGTCCGCGTACACCCCGGCCTTCTTGATGATCGGGGACCACTTGTCGATCTCGGCCTTCAGGTGCTTGCCGAGCGCCTCCGGGGTCTGCTTGTCGGCGGCGACGGTGGTCGCGCCGAGGTCCGAGAAGCGCTTGTTGAGCGCCGGGTCCTTGAGCGCCGTCTGCAGCGCCGCCACCAGCTTGTCCATCACCGGCTTGGGCGTGCCCTTCGGCGCGTACATGCCGTGCCAGATCGACAGCTCGAAGCCCGGCAGCCCGGCCTCGGCCGAGGTCGGCAGGTCCTTGAGCGCCTCGAGCCGCTTGGGCGCGGTCAGCGCGAGCGCCTTGACCTTGCCGCCCTTGATCTGCTCGGTGGTGTTGGTCGTCTGGTCGCAGAGGATGTCGACCTGGCCGCCGATCAGGTCGGTGATCGCCGGCGCCGTGCCCTTGTAAGGGACGGTCGTCAGGTCGGTCTCGATGGCCTGCTGGAACAGCAGCCCGCACAGGTGCGAGGCCGCGCCGATCCCGGCGTTGGCCAGCGTCATCTTGTCCTTGTTCGTCTTCGTGTAGGCGATCAGTTCCTTGACGTTGTTGACCGGCAGCGTGGTGCGCACGAGCAGGGTCATCGGCACGTCGTTGATCAGGCCCACGTACTCCAGATCCTTGAGCGGATCGAAGGGCAGCTTGCGGTACAGCGCCGGGGCGGTCGCCATGCCGATGTGGTGGATCAGGATGCGGTAGCCGTCGGCGGGCGCGCGCGCCACGTCGGCCACGCCGATCGTGCCGCCGGCGCCCGGCTTGTTCTCGACGATCACGTTGGTGCCCAGCGACTTCTCCATCGCCTGGCCGACCGAGCGGGCGACCGTGTCGGTCGGGCCGCCGGCCGCGAACGGCACGACGATGGTGACCGGCTTGGTGGGGTACTGCGCGTGGGCCGCGGTGGCGGCCAGGGCGAGCGCGATGCCGCCGATGAGCTTGGATGCGTTCATGTCTTCTCCACTCCGATGAAGTCGGTGCCGGGGTGGGGTCCGGTCGACCGACGGGCGCTTGGGTGCGGGCGCGACTCTATCCCAGTCCGGGCCGCGGACAAGCATGAAGAACAAGACCGGTGGGGTGATGGCCACAGACCCCGGACGAGCGGTCGGATGTACGCCACCGCGATCGGGCGCCCGCGGCAGGCACCGCCCGCTCCGGCCGCGCTCGACCGGGGCCGGCTCGGCGCCCCCCCAGCCCCGCTTCAGCCGCCGAGCGCGTCGGCGATGGCCCGACCGATGTCGGTGGTGGTCGCGGTGCCGCCCATGTCGGGCGTGCGCGGACCGTGGGCGGTGACGGTCTCGATCGCCCGCACGATCGCGTCGTGGGCCTCGGGATGGCCGAGGTGGTCGAGCATCATCGCGCCCGA
>JBIIPQ010000372.1:0-4549 GCA_044342535.1 Burkholderiaceae bacterium | reverse complement strand
CCCGCAGGAGATCGTCCCGGAGGGCCACACGCCGGCGAGCTGGCTGCGGCACCTGGCCTACGAGGGCGCGGCGGTGCGCTATCCGGCGGGGCTGCCGGATGCGGTGCGCGCGCAGATCGAGCACGAGCTCGCGCTCATCACGGAGCTGGCCTACGAGCCCTACTTCCTCACGGTGGCCGACATCGTGCGTTTCGCGCGCGGCCGCGGGATCCTGTGCCAGGGCCGGGGCTCGGCGGCCAATTCGGCGGTCTGCTACTGCATCGGCATCACCGAGGTGGACCCCTCGCGCATGAGCGTGCTCTTCGAGCGCTTCATCAGCCGCGAGCGCAACGAGCCGCCAGACATCGACGTGGACTTCGAGCACCAGCGCCGCGAGGAGGTCATCCAGTACCTGTACGGCAAGTACGGGCGCGAGCGCACGGCGCTCACCGGGGCGCTGGCCACCTACCGGCCGCGCTCGGCGCTGCGCGACGTGGGGCGCGCGCTCGGCATCGAGCCGCAGCGCATCGACCTGCTCACCCGCAACCAGCAGTGGTGGGACGGCCGCTCGATCCGCCCGGAGCGCTTCACCGAGGCGGGGTTCGACCCGGCCTCGCGCGTGGTGCTCGCCTGGATCAAGCTCACCACGCAGCTGATGGGCTTTCCGCGTCACCTGTCGCAGCACAGCGGCGGCTTCGTGATCGCGCGCGACTCGCTCGCGCGGCTGGTGCCGATCGAGAACGCGGCGATGCCCGAGCGCAGCGTCATCCAGTGGGACAAGGACGACCTGGACGCGCTCGGCCTGCTCAAGGTGGACGTGCTGGCGCTCGGCATGCTGAGCGCGATCCGCCGCGCGCTGGACTTCGTCACGCGAAGGCGGGGCAGCGAGCCGGGCGGCGCGGGCGCGTTCCGGCTGCAGGACATCCCGGCCGAGGATCCGGACACCTACGAGATGATCTCGAACGCCGACACGGTGGGCGTCTTCCAGATCGAGTCGCGCGCGCAGATGAGCATGCTGCCGAGGCTGCGCCCGCGCTGCTTCTACGACCTGGTGATCGAGGTCGCGATCGTGCGGCCGGGCCCGATCCAGGGCGGCATGGTCCATCCGTACCTGCGCCGCCGCCAGGGCCTGGAGCCGGTGGCGTATCCGCGCGACGAGATCCGCCCGGCGCTCGAGCGCACGCTGGGCGTGCCGATCTTCCAGGAGCAGGTGATGCAGATCGCGATCCTCGCGGCCGGCTTCACGCCGGGCGAGGCCGACCAGCTTCGCCGCGCGATGGCCGCCTGGCGCCGCAAGGGCGGGCTGGAGTCGTTCCAGCAGAAGGTGATCGAGGGCATGCTCGCGCGCGGCTACCCGCTGGACTTCGCCGAGCGGATCTTCAAGCAGATCGAGGGCTTCGGCGAATACGGCTTCCCGGAGAGCCATGCGGCGAGCTTCGCGCTGCTGGTCTACGTGAGCTGCTGGATCAAGCGGCACGAGCCGGCGGCCTTCCTCGCGGCGCTGCTCGACTCGCAGCCGATGGGCTTCTACGCGCCCGCGCAGCTGGTGCGCGATGCGCGCGAACACGGCGTGGAGGTGCGCGGCCCGTGCCTGCTGGCGAGCGACTGGGCCTCGCGCCTGGAGGAGATCACCGACGCGCCGCCCGAGGTCCGCGACGGCGTGGACTGGCGGCCGCAGCCGGCGGTGCGCCTGGGCTTCAACCGCATCACCGGGCTGTCGGAGGACGCCGCGCAGCGGCTGGTGGCCGCGCGCGAGGCGCGCCGCGCGGCGGGCACCTGGCCGCCCTTTCGCGACGTCGAGGACCTGGCGCGCGAGGCCCGGCTGGAGCGGCGCGAGCTGCAGGCGCTGGCCCGCGCCGACGCGCTGGCCACGCTCGCCGGCCACCGCATCGAGGCCGCCTGGGAGGCGGTCGCGATCTCGACGATGCCCGCGCTGCTCGCCGAGGCCCGATTCGAGGAGGCGCCGGTGGCGCTGCCCGAGATGAGCGAGGGCGAGTCGACGGTGGCCGACTATGCGTCGCTCGGCGTGCCGATGGGCCGGCATCCGGTGGCGCTGCTGCGCGACGAGCTGGACCGCTTCCGGGTGCAGCCGGCCGCGGTGCTGCGCACCTTCCCCGACGGGCGGCTCGCGCGCGCCAGCGGCCTGGTCACGCACCGCCAGCGCCCCGAGACCGCGCGCGGCGTGGTCTTCGTGACCCTGGAGGACGACACCGGCACGGTCAACGTGATCATCTGGCCGGACGTGCTCGAGCGCTGGCGCCGCGAGATCCTGGGTGCGCGCCTGATGACGGTCTTCGGCACCTGGCAGGCGGACACCGCCACCGGCGGCCAGGTGATGCACCTGATCGCCCAGCGGGTGGTGGACCACAGCGAATTGCTGGGGGGTTTGACCTCGCGCAGCCGCGACTTCCGCTAGAAGCCGTGAATAAACCTGCTGCGCGTCCCGATCCGGCGCCTGCGGTGCTCGCCGTACGTCTGTACGTCTGCGCTCCTCGACACCGGCTCGGGCCTGCTCGCTACGGTTTCTTCACGGCTTCTGACCTGTCACCCTGCAGGCAACGGGCCGATCCTGCCCTGCCCCCCACCGGAGCCGCCCATGCCCCTTCGCCACACCGAACGCCACCGCTCCGAGCGCATCGGCTGGCTGCGTGCCGCGGTCATGGGCGCCAACGACGGCATCGTCTCCACCGCGAGCCTGGTGCTGGGCGTGGCGGCCTCGGGCGCGGACCGCTCGGCGGTGATGGTGGCAGGCGTGGCGGGGCTGGTTGCGGGCGCCATGTCGATGGCCGCCGGCGAATACGTGTCGGTCAGCTCGCAGTCGGACACCGAGACTGCGGACCTCGCCCGCGAGCGCCAGGAGCTGGCCACCGACGATGCCCACGAGCGCATGGAACTCACCGCCATCTACGTCGGCCGGGGGCTGGAGCCCGCGCTCGCGCGCCAGGTCACCGACCAGCTGATGGCGCACGATGCGCTCGGCGCCCATGCCCGCGACGAGCTGGGCATCACCGACACGCAGCGCGCCCGCCCGCTGCAGGCCGCGCTCGCCTCGGCCGCCACGTTCGCGGTGGGCGCAGCGCTCCCGCTGCTGGCCGCGCTGCTCGCCCCGCGCACCGCGCTCGCGCTCGAGGTCACCGGCGCATCGCTGGTGTGCCTCGCCGCGCTCGGCTGGATCGCGGCGAGCGCGGGCGGTGCCTCGGGGCCCCGGGGCGCAGCGCGGGTGACCTTCTGGGGTGGCCTCGCGATGGCGATCACCTGGGCCGCGGGCAAGCTGTTCGGCGCGGTGGGCTGAGGCCGGCCGGCCCGCCCCGGCCCCCGCCCCCCCGCCCCGCTCAGGGCACGAAGAACCCGACCCGTCCCGCCATCGCTCCGTTGCGCGCCCCGACGACGAAGGTCATCAGCGGATGCTCGAGCGTGAACACGCTGGCCGAATCCGAGGCCCGCACGCCGGAGTACAGGCCCTCGGGGCCGTTGAACACGTTACCGACGACGAGCATGGAATACGCGAATGCCGCGCCCGGCTGGGCCACGATCGAGTGCCCCTGCGCCGCGCCCCCGGTCAGCCTGGACACGACGGTCTGCCAGCCCGCGTCGCTGGTCATGCCGTGCAGCGTCGTGCCGGCGGCCGTCGCACTCGTGACGGCGAACGGCTGCAGGCCGAGCCGGAACACGTCGCCGTTGGACGTGGCCTTCTCCGCCCGCAGGTACATGTCGGCCCCACCGACGCGTGCGACTCGGAACCGGAACGCCTCGCCGGTGGCGGGCGTGGCCACGAAGTCCTCGCCCGAGCGGGTCACGGTATGGGGCCGGATGGAGGCCGTCGGGCAGCGCGCCACCGATGTGATCACCGGATCGACACACAGCTCGTAGTTCGCGCCTGTGATCCGCGTGGCCCCGACGTACGAGTTGGCGCTGCCGCTGCTGGTGCTCACGCCCGCGATGTTGAACTCGCCGGCCAGCGCAGACACCTCCGACACGAAGGCACGGGCCGCGACGAAAGGCTGCGGCGCCCCCAGGCCGAAGTCGAAGCCTCCGGCGATGAAGCCCGGCCCGCTGCGGAACCAGCGCGGCGCGCCGATGCCCCGGGCCGTGCCGTCGGCCGAGATCTCGAGCGAACCCGCCTTGTCCACCCCCGCGCCCGTCATCCGGTAGCGTCTGGCCACGTAGTCGATCGACAGCGTGTACCGGCCGCCGTCGGTCGCGAAGACCGTGTAGTCACCCGAGCGCAAGTCCGGCGAGAGCGGCGCAGCGTCGGGCAGACTCGAGGGCGGCGTGCCCGGGTCGGTGCCGCCGCCGCCGCAGGCCGCGAGCGTCATCGCAAGCGCGGCAAGCACCGCGCGGAGCGCATCAAGTCGGTCGATCATGACTGTCCTTCGGATCCGAACCCGGGACGGGCGGACCGGCCCGATCTTACCGACTAAGCCCCTAAGTCAGGGTGAAGTCACTCGCATATCCGACTAGCCCGTTCGGGCTATCCATGGCACACCTCGAAGAGCCGCCCCCCATCGTACGCACCGGCCCCGCCCCACCCGCCCACCCCACCCGCCCACCCCACCCGCCCACCCGCCCA
>JBIIPQ010000371.1:0-4557 GCA_044342535.1 Burkholderiaceae bacterium | reverse complement strand
CCCCTCTAATGCTTCGACAACGGACAGAGCATGAGCGAGCAAGCGACCCGGACTTTCATGTGCCTCATCTGCGGCTGGATCTACGACGAGGCCGCCGGCGTGCCCGACGAGGGCATCGCGCCGGGCACACGCTGGGAAGACGTTCCGATGAACTGGACCTGTCCGGAGTGCGGGGCGCGCAAGGAAGATTTTGAGATGGTCGAACTTTGAGCGCCAAGTCTTTATTCCGAAAGTACTTTCTTTGACCGCAGCACAGCGGTTTGGCTACACTTCGTAGCTTCCGATGATGGTGCAGGTCGCGGGGATCAGAATGAGCGCGATGGATTCGATCGCTGGCCTCAAGGTCATGGTCATCGACGACAGCAACACGATCCGGCGCAGCGCCGAGATCTTCCTGTCCCAGGCGGGCTGCCGCGTGATCCTCGCCGACGACGGGTTCGACGCGCTCGCCAAGGTGTCCGACCACGAGCCGGACCTGGTGTTCTGCGACGTCCTGATGCCCCGGCTCGATGGCTACCAGACCTGCGCGCTCATCAAGAAGAGTCCGCGCTTCCATGCCACGCCGGTGGTGATGCTGTCGAGCAAGGACGGTCTGTTCGATCGGGCCCGCGGCCGGATGGTCGGCTGCGAGGAGTACCTGACCAAGCCCTTCACGAAGGACAGCCTCCTCAAGTGTGTCGCCCAGCATGCCCGTCGAGCGATCGGGGCCTGAAGTGGGCGCGCCGGTGGACCCGCAGAAGATCCTCATCGTCGACGACTCGCCCACCGAGCGGTTCTTCCTCGCCGACCTGCTGGCCAAGCGCGGCTATGTGGTGGTGACCGCGGAGAGCGGCGCCGAGGCGCTGCTCCTGATCCGCACCGAGCGGCCCTCGCTGGTCGTGATGGACGTGGTGATGCCCGGTGCGAGCGGCTTCCAGGTCACGCGGCTGATGTCGCGCGATCCGGAGACGCAGGCGATCCCGGTGATCCTGTGCACCAGCAAGGGCGCCGAGACCGACCGCATCTGGGGGCTGCGCCAGGGCGCGCGGTGCTATCTGACGAAGCCGATCGACGCCGAAGAGCTGCTGGCCAAGATCGCCGACCTGGTCCATTGAAGGGCCGCCGATGACGCTCTCCCAGTCGACGCAGCTCAAGGACTTCCAGTCGCGTCTGAACGAGCGCCTGCGCGAGGCCGGCACGACGCCGGACCTGGCCGCGCGGCTCGGCCTGATGATCGGCGGGCAGCGCTGGCTGGTCGATCTGTCCGAGGCCGGCGAGATCGTCCCGGTGCCCGACACCATCGCGCCCGTGCCGCTGACACGGGACTGGCTGCTCGGGCTGGTGAACCTGCGCGGTGCGCTCTACACGGTGATCGACCTGCAGTGCTACGCGCAGCTCGGCCGCACCGAGGTCAGCAAGGAGTCGCGGCTGCTCGCGCTCGCCGCGCGGCTCGAGTTCAACGCGGCGATCCTGGTGACGCGCATGCTCGGCCTTCGCAACGTCGCCTCGATGCGTATCGAAGAGGCGGGCGCGCAGCCCTCGCCCGAGGAAGGCGGGTTTGGTCCGGCCGGCCGCCCCGATTGGGTCGGGCGCTCGCTGATCGACGCCGACGGCCATCGCTGGCACGAGCTCGACCTGGCCCGCCTGGCCGCCGGCAGCGCCTTCCTGCTGGCCGGCCGCTGAGCCGCGACCCCCGCCCGACACCCCGATGGCATTCAAGTTCCCCCGTCCGCTGTTCCCGTTCGGAGGCGGCGCCCGCAGCGTCGATCCCGATAGGGTGATCGTGGACGAGACCGGCATGTCGACCCGCTCGGGCGACACCGTCGCCGCGGCCCCGGGGCGGCCCGCGGGCCGCGCACCGGCACGGCGCCGCATCACGCTGCCGCTGCTCGAGCGCCTGCCCAAGCGCGGCCAGCTCGCCGTCCTGTTCCCGGTGCTGGGCCTGTCGCTGCTGCTCGCCTTCGTGTTCATGTGGCTCGATTCGCGCCAGTCGGGCGCAGTGGCGATCCAGACCCGGCTCGTCGGCGACTCGCTGATGCATTCTCAGCGCATGGCCAAGGCCGCGCCGATGGCGGTGCGCGGCGGCGGCGATGCGTTCCGCCAGCTCGCCGAGAGCCGCGGCCGGCTGTCCGAGGCGGTGGCGGCGCTGCAGTCGGGCGGCGTGGTCCGCGAGCAGCGCGTCGAGCCGGTCGACGGTGCGCTGCAGCCCGCGCTCACGCGTGCGGCCGAACCCTGGAAGCGCTCCGACCAGGCCGCGGCGACGCTCACGCAGCTGCAGCCGACCCTGTCCTCGGTCGCACAGGCCGCGCGCGCGGTGCTCGATGCGCAGCCCCGGATCGTGGCGCTCGCCGAGCTGGTCACCGCGCTCAAGGCTGCGGTGCCCGCGCCCGCGGCCGAGATCACCGCTGCCGCGCAGCTGCAGGTGCTGGCCCACCGGATCGCCCGCCAGGTCGGCCAGCTGACCGGCGCCGAGGCGGTCAACCTGGAGCTGTCGGCGGTGCTGGCGCGCGACACCGCGGCGCTGCGCGAGACGATCGACGCGCTGCTCGCGGGCGGCGAGGCCCGACGGCTCGCGCCGGCCCGCGAAGGCGAGCAGCGCGCCCGGCTGGGCGAGCTCAAGGCCGCCTACGCCGAACTGGATGCGCCGATCGCCACCCTGATCGCCGACCTGCCGCGCATGCCCGGCGCCCGCGCGGCCGAGGCCCGCATCGCTGCCGACAGCGAGCCGCTGCGGGCGGGCCTGCTCGAGCTGCAATCGCGGCTGGCCGAGGCGAGCGCCGGGCGCGGACTGAAGCAGGGCCTCGCGGTGGCCTTCCTGCTGCTCGCGCTGCTCGCGGCGCTGGGGCTGGGTCTGGTGCACTACCAGGACGTCGACCGGCGGGCCGCCGACGCCGACGCGCAGCGGGCCCAGGCCGAGCGCCTCGAGCAGGAGGCCAAGCGCACCAACGACCAGAACCAGGCGGCGATCCTGCGGCTCATGAACGAGCTCCAGGAGGTGGCCGACGGCGATCTGACGATCCAGGCGACCGTGACCGAGGACATCACCGGCGCGATCGCCGACTCGGTCAACTACACCGTCGAAGAGCTGCGCAACCTGGTGGCGCGCATCAATACCACCGCCGAGCTGGTCGCCGATGCCTCGTCGAAGGCGCAGACCGTCTCCGCGGGCCTGACCATCGCCTCCGAGCAGCAGTCGCGCGAGATCCGCGAGACCGGCGAGGCGGTGCTGCGGATGGCCTCGCAGATCAACGAGGTATCGGCGAGCGCGTCCGAGTCGGCGCAGGTTGCGCGGCAGTCGCTGGGCGCGGCCGAGCAGGGCCGGCGCGCGGTGCAGAACGCGATCGCCGGCATGAACGGCATCCGCGACCAGATCCAGGAGACCGCCAAGCGCATCAAGCGGCTGGGCGAGTCCTCGCAGGAGATCGGCGAGATCGTCGAGCTGATCTCCGACATCACCGAGCAGACCAACGTCCTGGCGCTGAACGCCGCGATCCAGGCCGCGTCGGCGGGCGAGGCCGGACGCGGCTTCACGGTCGTCGCCGAAGAGGTCCAGGGGCTCGCCGAGCGCAGCGCCGAGGCGACCCGACAGATCTCGGCGCTGATCCGCACGATCCAGGTCGACACGCAGGACGCGGTCGCCGCGATGGAGCGCAGCACCACGGGCGTGGTGACCGGGACGCGGCTGTCCGATGATGCCGGCAACGCGCTTGCCGAGATCGGGCGTGTCGCCACGCAACTGGCCGAGCTGATCGAGGACATCTCCCGCACGACCTCCGACCAGGCCTCGTCGGCCGGCACGGTCGCCCACAGCATCCAGCGCATCCTGCTGGTCACCGAGCAGACCAGTGAGGGTACACAGCAGACGGCGGGCTCGATCCTGCAACTGGCCGGGCTCGCCCGCGAGCTGAAGAACTCGGTGTCCCGATTCAGGGTGCAATGATGGCCGGCCCCTCCATCGATCCGACCTCGCTGTCCTGGTGTCTCGCCGAGATCCGCGAGTCGCTCGCGCGGGCCGAGACGACGCTCGAGGAGCAGCTGCAGGCCGACGGCCAGGACGAAGGCCGCCTGCGTGCCGCGCGGGCCTGGGTGCATCAGGCGCATGGGGCGCTTCATGTGGTCGACCTCGAGGGGGTGGCCGTCGTCACCCAGGAGGCCGAGACGCTGCTCGAGCGCTGCGACCGCGGCGAGCTGGTGTTCGATGCCGGTGTCGTGCGCGCGCTGTCGCGCGCGTTCGCGGCGGTGGTCGAACACCTCGAAGGCGTGGTCGCCGGCTCGTCGGATTCGCCGGTGTCGTTGTTCCCCCACTACCGAGAGCTGCTTGCGTTGCGCGGCGCCGAGCGTACCGAGCCATCGGACCTGTACTCGGTCGACCTGACGGTGCGCCCGCCCCGCCTCGCCCAGAGCGAGCCGCTGTCGACCGGGCAGGCCGCGCGCCTGCGCGCCGCCTTCGAGCAGCGGCTGCTGCGCTTCCTGCGCAACCCGCGTGATGCCGAGGCGCTGGGCGAGATGCATGGCGTGCTGTCGCGGCTGCACGAGGCCCACGGTGCTTCGGGCCAGCGCACCTTCTGGTGGCTGGCG
>JBIIPQ010000082.1:0-13760 GCA_044342535.1 Burkholderiaceae bacterium | reverse complement strand
GCGGTGCACGGCGCCCCGCAGCTCTCGAGGCAGTTCGAGTCGGTCAAGCAGGCGGCGGTCGCGGACCTGCTGGTGATCACCAAGGCGGACCTCGCCGGGCAGGAGGCGCTCGCGAGGCTCCATCGCAAGCTCGGTCGGCTGAACCCGGGCGCGGCGCGCGTCGAGGCGGTCGGAGGCGATCTCGACGCCGGCGTGGTCCTCGGCCTGGGCCTGTATGATCCTGCCTCCCGCGGCGCCGACGTCCGCCGCTGGCTGCGCGACGAGTCGCTGCGGCCGGCGCCCGTCGACGGCGCGGGCGACGACGATCCGGACCGTTCGCGCCACGGCGACACCATCCGCAGCTTCGTGCTGACCTTCGACGCGCCGCTGTCGCGCGAGGGGCTGGACGAGGCCTTCGGGATGCTCACCGGCGTGGCCGGCGACGCGCTGCTGCGGGTCAAGGGCGTGGTCGACGTCGAGGACGACGGCCCGTGCGCCATCCATGCCGTGCAGCACCAGGTCTATCCCACGGTGCGGCTCCGGCGGTGGCCGGCGCACTGGGACGGCGGCGGCGAGGCACCGGGCTCGCGGCGCAGCCGGATCGTGTTCATCGTGCGCCAGCCGCTGACGCGCGAGTATGTTTCCTCGGCATTCGAGCACTTCGCGCGGGCCCCGCTCGCGCAGGACTGATCAAGGCACACGTCATGGCACAACCGCAGGTTCCGGTCACCATCCTCACCGGCTTTCTCGGCAGCGGCAAGACCACGCTGCTCAACCGCATCCTCACCGAGCAGCACGGCCACAAGATCGCCGTGATCGAGAACGAGTTCGGCGAGGAGGGCATCGACAACGACCTGCTGCTGCAGAGCCGCGACGAGCAGATCGTCGAGATGAACAACGGCTGCATCTGCTGCACGGTGCGCGGCGACCTGGTGCGCATCCTGGGCGACCTCAAGGACCGGCGCGAGTCGGGCGAGTCGAAGTTCGACCGCGTGATCATCGAGACCACGGGGCTGGCCGATCCGGGCCCGGTCGCGCAGACCTTCTTCATCGACGACGACATCGCCGAGTACTACCTGCTCGACGCGGTGATCACCGTCGTCGACGCCAAGCACGGCGGCCAGACGCTCGACGAGCACAAGGAGGCGGCCGAGCAGGTGGGTTTCGCCGACCGCATCCTGATGTCGAAGGTCGACCTGGTGTCGGAGGCCGAGCAGGGCGCGCTGCGCGACCGCCTCAAGCGGATCAACCCGCGCGCCCCGATCAAGCCTGTGCACTTCGGCGAGGTGCCGGTCGGCGAGGTGCTCGACATCCGCGGCTTCAACCTGAACGCGGTGCTCGAGATCACCCCCGACTTCCTCACGAACGACGAGCACGAGCATGACGATGCTGTCACATCGTTCGTGTACAAGACCGACAAGCCGTTCGACGCCACCAAGCTCGAGGATTTCCTCGGTGGTCTGGTGCAAGTTTACGGACCGGACATGTTGCGGTATAAAGGCGTCCTTTTCGTCAAGGGCTCCGACCGCCAGATGGTGTTCCAGGGGGTCCACATGATGATGGGCGCCGACCTCGGGCGCCGCTGGCAGCCGGGCGAAAAGCCCTCGAGCAAGATGGTGTTCATCGGGCGGAAACTTCCGAAGGACATGTTCATCCAGGGTCTGCAACAGTGCCTGGCCTGATGGCGCCTCCCTGCGCCGAGCGCCCCACCTAGGACAAGAACATGGCAGTGACCAAGACTCCCAAGCTGGTGACCGAGGCCGAACTGCTCGCGATGCCGGAGTCGGCCTACATGAACGACGCCCAGATGGCGTTCTTCCGGGCCCGACTGCAGCAGATGGAGCGTGATCTCCTTGCGAATGCGGGCGAGACCACCGAGCACCTGCGCGAGACGGTGATCGTCCCCGATCCTGCGGACCGCGCGACGATCGAGGAAGAGCACGCCCTCGAGCTGCGCACCCGCGACCGCGAACGCAAGCTCCTCAAGAAGATCCACCAGTCGCTGTCGCGGATCGATTCCGGCGACTACGGCTGGTGCGAGGAGACCGGCGACCCGATCGGGATCCCGCGGCTGCTCGCGCGGCCCACGGCCACGCTGTCGCTCGAGGCCCAGCAGAGGCGCGAGCTGCGCCAGAAGCTCTACGGCGACTGAGCGGGCGGTGAGCCCGATGCGATCGGCGGCCGGCGGTCTCCGGTTCGCGACGAAGGCGGGTCCCCCCGCCTTTTTCGTTTCCTGCGGGCGCCGCTGCGGATGAGCGGCGTGCAAGGGGTCGCTGCGCGCAGCGACGCGGGCGAGCCCGGCGTGTCGATCGGCGCGCTGCGCGTGGTGCGTGGCGCCACCACGGTGCTCGACGTCGCGGCGCTGGACGTGCCTGCGGGCGCGCAGGGCGCGATCGTCGGCCCTTCGGGCTGCGGCAAGACCACGCTGCTCGCCGTGCTCGCGGGACTGCTCGCGCCGCAGGCCGGCCGGGTCGTCGTCGACGGGGTCGCGCTCGGGGAGGTCGCTGCGCGCGGCGCCCATGCGCTCGACCGCTTCCGCGCGCGCCGCATCGGCCTCGTGCCCCAGCAGCCGATGCTGTTCGGCGTGCTCGGCGTGCTCGACAACCTGCTGGCCGCGCGCCACTTCGCGGGCTTGCCGCCCGAGCGCGACGCGGCGCTCGCGCTGCTCGCACGGCTCGGCCTCGCGGGGCTCGAGCGGCGCCGCCCGCGCGAGCTCTCGCGCGGCCAGCAGCAGCGCGTGGCGCTGGCGCGCGCGCTCGTCAACCGCCCCGCGCTCATCCTCGCCGACGAGCCCACCGCCAACCTCGACGACGCGAATGCCGCGCAGGCGCTCGACGTGCTGTCGGAGCACGCGCGCGAGGCCGGCGCGACGCTGCTGATCGCCACCCACGATGCCCGCGTGCGCGAGCGCTTCGAGGTGCTGCTCGCGCTGCCCGCCCGCGTCGCCTCGGCTTCCGGACGTCTTGCCGCAGCCCCATCCCGATGAGCACCACGCGCCTGCTGTGGGCCTACCTGAGCGTGCGGCCGCTGACGACGCTGCTGACCGTACTGCTGGTCGCGCTCGGCGTGGCGACCACGACGATCGTCACGCTCGTGACGAACCAGGCCGAGGAGCGGCTCGTGCGCGACGCGGCCGGCATCGACCTGGTGGTCGGCGCCAAGGGCTCGCCGCTGCAGCTCGTGCTGGCGGGCGTCTATCACTTCGACGTGCCGCCGGGCAACGTGCCCGTCGCCGCGCTCGCCGAGCTGCGTGCCAACCGCCTCGTCGCGCAGGCGATCCCGCTGTCGCTCGGCGACAGCTTCCGCGGCTTTCGCATCGTCGGCACCGAGCCTGCGTTCCTCGAGCTGCACGGCGCGAGGCTGGCGCGGGGCGAGGCCTTCGCCGCGCCGATGCAGGCGGTGATCGGCGCGCGCGTGGCCGCCGAGACCGGCCTGGCGCCGGGCGCGCGCTTCGTTGGCTCCCACGGTCTGGCGCCCGGCGGGCCGGAGCACGGCGAGGACCCGTTCACCGTCGTCGGCGTGCTCGCGCCCACGGGCGGCGTGCTCGATCGGCTGGTGCTCACGCCGCTCGAGTCGGTCTGGCTCGCGCACGAAGGCGAGCCGGCCGACGAGGACGAGCGGCGCATCCTCGAGGAGGCGCGCGAGATCACGCTCGCGCTGGTGCGCTATGCGTCGCCGCTGGCGGCGGTGACGCTGCCGCGAGCGATCAATGCGTCGGACCGGCTGCAGGCCGCATCGCCCGCCTTCGAGTCGGCGCGGCTGTTCCGCCTGGCGGGCGTGGGCATCGACGGGCTGCGTGCCTTCGGCGTGCTGCTGCTCGCGACCGCCGCGCTGTCGGTGTTCGTCGCGCTGTTCCAGGCGCTCTCGGACCGCCGGCGCGAGCTCGCGCTGATGAGGCTGCTGGGTGCCTCGCCCGCGCGGCTGTTCGCGCTCCTGCTGGGAGAGGGCCTGGCGCTGACCGCGATCGGCATCGTGCTCGGCATGGCGGTCGGCCACGGCGCGCTCGAGGCGGCCGGCCGTCTCCTCGCTCGGCACGGGGAATGGACGCTGACCGGCGCGGACTTCGATACGATCGAACTCGTCTATGCGGCGGGCGCGCTGCTGCTCGGTGGGCTCGCCGCAGTGGTGCCCGCGTGGCTCGCGGCCCGTACGCCGCTGGCCGGCGCACTGGCCGACGACTGAAGCGCGCGCCGGTCCGCCCTCCGGCACGCCGACGCTGCGCCCGACCCACTTCGACGAGTCCCGACATGTCCCGATCCTCATCGGTCCTGCTTCGTGCGGCGCGCGTTGCCGCGCTGCTGGGCGCCGCCTGCCTCGTGCTGCCGGCCTCGGCCCAGGCGCCCAAGCCGCCCGCGGCCGCCGCCACGCCCGCGCCTGCCGCAGCGGCCGCGCCGGCGCCCGCCGCCGCCGCGCCCGTCGACGCGCACCGTCGCGACGACATCGCCAAGCACCGCGCGATCGCCGCCGCCCACGATGCGGCGGCGCGCTGTCTCGAGTCCGGACGCCCCGAGGGCGAATGCCAGCAGGCCCTGCGCCGGGCCTGCGAAGGCATCGCGGTCGGGCGATACTGCGGGATGAAGCACAGTCATTGAGCGCCGAGGGCGCCGTGGAGGACACCGGCATGCAGCGACACCACGCACGATCGGGCAGGCCATGCAGCGGCGCCCTGCGCCTCGGGCTCGCCGCGGCCTTGCTCGCCGGCGCCTGGACGGCGGCGGCACCCGACGCCACCGCGCAGCCCGGCCCGGCCCGCGCCGAGCCGGTGATGCCCGCGCCTTTGCCCGCGCAGGCCGGCGCCGCGCAGGCGGGCACGGCACCCGCGGGCAAGGGGGTCGTCATGGGGGGCAATCCGCCGCCGGCCTTCGGCAGTGCTGCGGGCGAGCAACCGCTGGTATCGCCGCCGCTGCCCGTCGTGCCGGGCACCGTCCCGTGGGACCTGCTCGGGCAGGTCAAGACGGTCCGGGTGAAGGACAAGTTCCTGCCGGAGTTCCCGCCGGCGGTGCGCAAGCTCGATCGCCAGGACGTGAAGATCGTCGGCTTCATGCTGCCGCTGCAGACCGGCGAGCGGCAGAGCCACTTCCTGCTGACCGTCACCTCGCAGACCTGCGCGTTCTGCGTGCCCGCCGGTCCCGAGGGCATCGTCGAGGTGAGGACGAAGACCCCGGTGCGCGTCACCTTCGATCCGGTGGTGATCGCCGGTCGCCTCGAGGTACTGCGCGACGATCCGCTGGGCGTCTACTACCGCCTGAGCGGAGGCGAGCCGGTCGCTTTGCGCTGAGCGGCGCGCCCCACGTCTCGGTCACATCCTGACGCGCAGGCCCGCGTAGACCGAGCGGCCCGGCATCGGAACGAGGTCCTTCACGAACGAGGTCGACAGCCTGATGTCCTCGTTCATCAGGTTGCGGCCCTGCACGAAGAGCGTCGCCGCCCGGTTCGTGCCGAGCGACCAGGTGTGCGAGACCTCGGCGTCGACCCGCGTGTAGCCGGGGGTCTCGGTCTCGAAGGTGCCGACGCGCTCCTGCCGCGCGGCCCGCAGCACCGATACGAAGCCCGACCACGGCCCCGCCGCGTAGTCGATGGTGAGGCCGACGCGCACGGGCGGCGTACGCGGCGCGGCGCCCAGGCCCTCGACCGTGCCGCGCACGGTGTCGCCGAAGCCGCGCAGCGACCAGGGCGATGCGACCGGCCGCCAGGCGAACTCGGCCTCCAGGCCGCGAAAGCGCGCTGGCGCCTGCCGGTAGGCCAGCCGGGAGAACTCCCCCGCCCCCGGGTCGGCAGGCGCGTTGACGATGCCGCCGCCCTCGTCGACGCGATCGGGCACGCCGTCGCCGTTCTCGTCGGTGGCGAAACCGGCGATGTAGCGGGAGAAGCGCCGCTCGAAGCCGCCGAACTTCCAGCGCACCGGCCCGGCGGTCTGGCGCAGCGCGAGCTCGAAGCCGCGCGAGCGCTCGGTGCCGAGGGCGGCGTCGCCGACCTCGAAGGTGCGGGTCGCGGCATGCGCGCCGTCGGCGAACAGCTCCTCGGTCGCCGGCGCCCGCTGCGCGCCGGTGAGCGCCGCCGACAGCGCGATCGGGCCGGCCACCGGCAGCAGCCCGCCGATCGACCACGAGCCGGGCGTGAACTTGCGGCCGGCGAGGCCGGTGTCGCCGTCCGGCGTGCGGCTGGCGCGTGCCTGGCGGATGCCCACCTCCAGGCGGGCGTCGCCGAACGCGCGCTCCCCGACCCAGAACACCGCGTCCTCGCGCTCCCGGGTCGACGGCAGGTAGGCCTCCGAGCCGCTCGCCGTCAGCGTGCGCGTGCGCAGGTGCACGCCGAAGGCGCCCCGCACGCCCAGCAGCGGCTGGTGGATGCCCTCGATCCGCGTGTCGCGCCCCTTGCTCTCGAAGGCCGTGCCCACCTCGCCGGTGGCGCCCTCGATCTCCGCATGGCGGTAGCGCACGTCGGCGCTGCGCAGCCGCAGCGTGTCGAGTCCGGGCAGCGGCGCGTCGAGCTCGAGCAGGCCTTCGGTGCGCCGGTTGCGCAGGTCGATGGATACGCCGTCCTCGGCCGGGATGCCGTAGCGGGTGTCGAGCGCCGAATGCGACAGGCCGGCCACGCCCCAGCGGTCGATCCAGGACACGCCGCCCGACTGCCCCGAGCCCTCGGACGCGCTGTTGGGCAGCCGGCCGGACGCGCTCGCCGGATCGCCGCGGACGGCGGTGCCCGGGATCCGGTAGTCGCCGGCATCGCGCCCGAAGGCGCCCAGGGTCCAGTTGAGGCTGCCGCCGCCGGCGGGGGCGCCGGAGGCGGTCGTGCCCGGGCCGACGCCACCGCGCAGGCGCAGCGCCCCCAGCCGTTCCCGGCTGGCCGAGTCGCCGGCGAACAGCGCGTCGCCGCGCAGTCCGCGCACCGGCGTGGTCGGGATCAGGTCGGTGACCGCGTTGACCAGGCCGCCGATCGCGCCGCTGCCGTACAGCAGGGTCGCCGGCCCGCGCAGCACCTCCACCTGGGTCGTGCCCAGCGGGTCGATGACGACCGCGTGGTCGGGGCTCAGCGACGAGGCGTCCAGGGTGTCCAGACCGTTCTCGGTGATGCCGACGCGCGGGCCGGCGAAGCCGCGCACCACCGGCCGCCCGGCCGCGGAGCCGAAGCCGCTGGAGGTGACGCCGGGCAGGCGGTCCAGCGTGTCGCCGAGCGAGCCGCCCCGGCGCCGGTCGAGTTCCGCGCCGCGCAGCACCGACACCGGCTGCGAAGACTGCAGCGGCGTGTCGCCCAGCGGGGTCGCGGTCACGGTCACGTCCTGCAGCGACTCGGCCCGCGCCGCGACGCAGCCCGTCGCGAGCAGGCACCATCCCAGGTATCTGAGCGTCATCACGGCCTCTTGCACGTCAGTTGAACATGCAACATTGTGGCATAAAAGGCGGCGGATGGCGCGGGGTCGGCACCGATCCGGGGTGACGCGACCCCGTGGCGACCGCAGGGGCGCGGCGGCCGACCTGCGGTCCCGACGCGCCGCGGATGCAACGGAGGTGCGTGCTACACTGCTTCGTAACCCATTGATTTCACAAAGTGATATTTTCCCTGTTCGGCAAGAAGGACGGTCGCCGAGGCGAGCGGCGACGCTCGAACGCTCCGGAGGAGGGTCGAGGCTCGGACCGCCGGCGCCCCGGTGATCCCGAGCCCGCGTCGACCGGGGGAGACCGCGGCGCGGACCCGCGCGAGATCGCGCGCCTGACCGCCGCCAAGATCGACGAGATCGAATCCGAGATGATCGCGCCGCAGCGCGCGACCGTGGTGCGGCCCCCCGCCCAGGCGGGGCTGGCCGGTACGGTCTACGTGCCTTCGCGCGCCGGCGGCGTCACCGCTTCGTCCCGCACCGACCTCGGCCCCGACGGCAAGGGCCCGGCCAAGACCGCCGCGCGCCCGGGGCCCGAGCCGGCGGTCGTCGCGCCGGGCCGTGGCCCGATCGACGCCGACACCTCCATCATCCTCGGCGACGCCGGCTCCGGCGGCTCCGGCGGGTCCGCGCTCCAGGTGATGGCCAGCGGCTCGTCGCTGCCGCCCGCGTTCGAGGAGGCGGCTGTCCTCTATTCCAACGGGCAGGCCACCGCCGCGGCGAGCGTGCTCTGGCAGGCCATCAAGGACGACACGCTCGCCGGTCAGGCGCGCCAGGCCTGGTCGCTGCTCTTCGACCTGTACCAGGCGATCGGCCGCAAGGAAGACTTCGAGAGCCTCGCGATCGACTTCAGCGCCCGCTTCGAGACCTCGCCGCCGACCTGGGACGACACGGTCGCCCCGCCGCCCGAGCCCGACCGTGCGGCCGCCGGCGGCGTGCCCGCCGCCGTGAGCCTGGGCGCAACGCTCGATGCGCAGTCGATCAAGCAGCTCGAGCAGCTGCAGCGCAACGCGCAGCGCCACCGCACCGTGCTGCTCGACGTCGCCGGGGTCCGCAGCGTCGACGCGCTCGGTGCCGACCTGCTGCTGCGTGTGCTGACGGTCTTCGAGCGCGGCCAGCGCGAGCTGCTCGTTCAGGGCGCCGAGGCGCTGCTCGATGCGCTCGCCCCCAGCATCGAGCCCGGCCGCCGCGATGCGTCCGAGGCGTGCTGGCTGCTGCAGCTCGCGCTCCTGCGGCTGCTCGGGCGCGAGCAGGTCTTCGACGACCTGTCGATCGACTACTGCGTGACCTACGAGGTCTCCCCGCCCGCCTGGGAGCCCATGCCGCCGTCGATCCGCACCACCGGGGCCGGGACCGCGACCGCCGAGGCCGATGCGTCGTCGGCCTCGCGGGCCGCCGCCGACGGCGGCTTCAGCGCCGGTCCCGAGGGTTTCGCGCTGGTCGGCGAGCTGGCCGGCCGTGCCCAGGTCGCCCTGGGCGCACTGCGCGAGTACGCGGCCGACCGGGCCGAGGTGGTCATCGACTGCAGTCGGCTGCGGCGGGTCGATTTCGTGGCCGCTGGCGAGCTGCTGAACGAGGTCGTCGCGCTGCGCACCGGCGGCAAGTACCTGGTCTTCAAGGACCTGAACCACGTCGTGGCCGCGCTGCTGGCCGTGATGGGCATTCCCGACCTCGCCGAGATCCGGCTGCGCCGCCAGTAGGCGCCCGCAGCCCGGCCGGAGCACCGGGGCGCCCGCCGATTCGCGCTACGATCGCGCGATGGAACAGTTCCACGGCACCACCATCGTCTCCGTCCGCCGCGGCGCGCAGGTCGCCCTCGGCGGCGACGGCCAGGTCACCCTCGGCAACATCGTCGTCAAGTCCAGCGCGCGCAAGATCCGCCGACTGCACCACGACAAGGTCCTCGCCGGATTCGCCGGCGGCACGGCCGACGCGTTCACCCTGTTCGAGCGCTTCGAGGCCAAGCTCGACAAGCACTCCGGCCACCTGCTGCGTGCCGCGGTCGAGCTCGCCAAGGACTGGCGCACCGACCGGATGCTTCGCCGCCTCGAGGCGATGCTCGCGGTCGCCGACACCCAGCACTCGCTGATCATCACCGGCAACGGCGACGTGCTCGAGCCCGAGTTCGGCCTGATCTCGATCGGCTCGGGCGGCCCGTACGCTCAGGCGGCGGCCCGCGCGCTGCTCGAGAATTCGGACCTGCCCGCCGAGCAGGTCGTCCGCAAGGCGCTGGCGATCGCCGGCGACCTGTGCATCTACACCAACCAGACGCACTCGGTCGAGACGCTCGGCTGAGCCGCTCCGCCGCCTGGCCGTCGGACCCGCCCTCCGAGGCGCCTGCACGCGCTCGGGCGCCGATTTACCTTGCGTGTGCGCCGGCAAGGTCTACAATAGACCTGACAGTGTGTCCTGGACACCTGTTTGACGAATTCGTCAGGCCTCTTCCCCTCACGAGACCCCGCCCGCCTCACCGGCCGCGGGGCCCCGCGCACACTGAAGGACTCTTCTTGATCCAGCGCGGCCCCGGTGAAATCTCCTCCGGAAGCTTGGGAGCATTCGCACCCGAGCTCGCCGAAGCCTTCGTCACGGTCTCGAGCGACATCGCGCTCGTGGTGGACCTGGACGGCACGATCCGCAGTGTCGCGGTGGGTGCGGATTCGCCCACCCCTGCAGCCGCCTCCTGGGTCGGACGCTCGTGGGTCGACACGGTCACCGAGCAGACCCGCCGCAAGATCGTCCGTATGCTCGACGAGGTGACGGTCACCGGCGTGGCGCGCCGCTGCGAGGTCTCGCACCTGCTGCCTTCGGGCGTCGGCGTGCCGATCGCGTATTCCGCGGTGCGGCTGGGCCCCACCGGCCCGGTGGTCGCCGCCGGCCGCGACCTGCGTGCGATCGCCGCCATCCAGCAGCGCTTCGTGCAGGGTCAGCAGCAGATGGAGCGCGAGCTCTGGAAGCGGCGCGAGTCCGAGTCGCGCTACCGGCTGCTGTTCCAGGTCGCGACCGATCCGGTGCTGATCGTCGACGCCGCGTCGATGACGGTGAACGAGGTCAACCCCGCGGCCGCCGAGCGCTTCGGCGAGACGCCGGCCGCGCTGGCGGGGCGCGGCGTCGCGCTGCTCTTCGACGCCGCTTCTTGGCCGGCGGTCGCCGCGCTGTTCGAGCGCGCGCGAGCGGGCAGCTGCAGCGAGGAAGTCCCCGCACGGCTCGTCGGATCCGGTGACCCGGTCGAGGTCGTGGCCTCCCGCTTCCCGTCCGGCGACCGCACGCTGCTGCGCGTGCGGATGCGGGCCGTCCAGGATCGCAGGCCGCAGCCCGTGCGCGAGGACCCGCTCGCGCCGGCCGGCACTGCCGCCGATCCGCATGCGCCGGCGATCGCCATCACCGATACCGGCGGCCGCGTGCTCATGACCAACGCGCCGTTCACCGCGCTGGTGGGGCTCGATGTGGGCGCCGTGACCGACGAGCACTCGCTCGGCGAGTGGCTGTCGGACTGGCCGACGATCCTCGCCGACGTGCGCCGCAACGGGTTCATGCAGCTGGTGACCGCGCGCCTGACCCGCAGCTCGGGCGAGGTGACCGCGGTGACCGTGTCCTGCGCGCTGCTGAGCGCCGGCGAGGACGAGCGCTTCGGCTTCACGCTGCGCCCGCTCGAGGCCGCTGCCGCCTGAGGCCGCGGGCGCCCCGCGCCGGGTTCAGGGCAGGCGCTTCGAGGCTTCGTCGATCCGGGCTGCCAGCTGCTCGTAGCTGCGCGTGACCGGAAACTGCGGGAACTGCGCGACGATCGACTCGGGCGGATGGATGAAGAACCCCGCATCGGCCGCCCCGAGCATGGCGGTGTCGTTGTACGAGTCGCCCGCCGCGATCACGGTGAAGTTCAGCGACTTCAGCGCCTCGACCGCCGCCTGCTTCGGGTTCGGCATGCGCAGCACGTGCCGCGTGACGAAGCCTTGTGCGTCGGTCTCGAGCCGGTGGCAGAGCAGCGTCGGCCGACCGAGCTGGCGCATCAGCGGATCGGCGAACTCGTAGAACGTGTCCGACAGGATCAGCACCTGGAAGCGGGCCCGCAGCGCATCGAGGAACTCGCGCGCGCCGGCCATCGGCCCCATGCCGTCGATCACGGCCTGGATGTCGGCGAGCTTCAGGCCGTGACGGGCGAGCAGGTCGATGCGAAAGCGCATCAGCTTGTCGTAGTCCGGCTCGTCGCGGGTAGTGCGCGCGAGCTCGACGATGCCCGTGCGCCTGGAGAATTCGATCCAGATCTCGGGGACCAGCACCCCCTCGAGATCGAGGCAGACGACCTGCACGCGCAACTCCGTTCTCATGACCGCGGCACGCGCGGCGAAGCGCGCATGGTAGCCGAGCCGGGCGGAATTCCGGAGCGCCCGGCGCAGGCGGCACGGCGCCGCCGGTGCGATCAGCCCGCCGTCGTGCGGCTCTGCTCCCGCATGAACTGAGGCACGTAGAAGGGCCCCAGGCCGCCCTTGCCGGTCGCCCCCGAGCCCTTCCAGCCGCAGAAGGTCTGGAAGCCCGGCCAGGCGCCGGTGGTGGCGCCGCTCGGGCGGTTCGCGTAGAGCACGCCCGCCTCGATGCGGTCGTCGAAGCGCGCGAGCGCCTGCGCGTCGCGCGCGTAGATGCCCGCCGACAGCCCGAGCGCGGAGCGGTTCGCGTCGTCGATCGCCGCGTCGAGCGCAGCGAACGACTGCAGCGACAGCAGGGGCACGAAGAGCTCGCGCCGATTGATCTCGTGGTCCGGGGGCGCGTCGGCGACGACGGTCGGCGCGAGGTAGGCGCCGTGCGCGCCGAGCCCCTCGTGCCGCCGCGCGCCGCCCGCCAGCACCGTCGCGCCGGCCTCGCGCGTGGCATGCAGCGCGGCCTCGAAGCGCCGGGCGCCGGCCTCGGCGATCACCGGGCCGGTGAAGGTGCGCGCCTCGCGCACGTCGCCTACCGCCAGGCCCGCGGTGAACGCGAGCAGCCGCTCGACGAAGGCCTCGCGCACTGCGCGGTGCACGTACACCTTGGAGCACGACGAGCACTTCTGCCCCGACAGCCCGAACGCCGAGCGCGCCACGCCCGAGGCCGCCGCGTCGAGGTCGGCGCTCGCATCGACGAAGGCCGCGTTCTTGCCGCCGAGTTCGGCCAGCACCGGCCGCGCGAAGCGTCCCGACACCGCCGCTCGCATCAGCGCCATGCCAACCTCGTGCGAGCCGGTGAAGGCGATGCCGTCGATGCCCGGGTGCGCGGCGAGCGCCGCGCCCGTCTCGTGTCCGCCGCAGGCGAGGTTGAAGACCCCGTCCGGCAGGCCGGCCTCGCCGAAGGCGCGCGCCAGCGCCGGCGCCGACAGCGCAGCGCCCGCCGCGGGCTTGAGCACCACGGTGTTGCCGCCGAGCAGCGCCCCGGTGGTCATGCCGATCGCGAGCGCGAACGGATAGTTGAACGGCGAGATCACCGCGAAGGCGCCGTAGGGCCGCAGCCGGTCATGGCCGCGCTCGCCGCCGGGGCCGGGCGCAAGCGTGCGCTCGAAGCCCTCGGCCGCCTCCACCTGGTGGCAGTAGTACTCGATCAGGTCGATCGACTCCTCGACCTCGCCCATCGCCTCGAGCCGCGACTTGCCGACCTCGAGCAGCGCGGCCATCGCGAAGTCCAGCCGGTCGCGCCGGATCGCGGCGGCGACGCGGCGCAGCGCCGCCACCCGCGCCTGCCAGGGTGTCGCCCGCCAGCCGGACGCCGCGGCCCGTGCCGCTGCCACCGCGCGGTCCACCGCGGCCGCGTCGGCCGCCACCAGCGTGCCGAGCGTCGTGCGGGTGTCGATGGGCGAGGGGACCGCGTAGCGGGCTCCGGCGCGCTCCTCGCGGTCGCCCGCGAGGTTCGTCGCATCGCGGCCGAGCGCACGCGCCGCGAAGGCCGGCAGTTCGCGGTCGAGCACCGCATGCAGCGCCGAGAAGTCGGCCGCCGCGTTCGCATAGGTGACGCGGGGCAGTCCCGCGAGCGCGTCGCTCATCCTCGTCTCTCCCTGCCCGGTACCGGGCGCTCCCTGGAAACGACTCGGCGCGCGGGGCCGGCACCCGGGCCGACCGGCCGCGCGCCGGGATCGGGTCGGGCAGGGCCGGTGCCGGTACCGGCCCCGCCCTGCGACGGTCAGCCGCGCTTGATGCGCGCGGCGATCTCGCCGACGATGCCGCGCCGGAACAGCATGACCACGACCACGAAGATCAGGCCCTGCACGACCAGCACCCACTCGCCCAGGCCGGCGAGATAGTTCTGCATGCCGATGATGACGCCCGCGCCGACCACCGGCCCGAACACCGTGCCCATGCCGCCGACCAGCGTCATCAGCACCACCTCGCCCGACATCTGCCAGGTCACGTCGGTCAGCGAGGCGAGCTGGAACACCAGCGACTTGGTGCCG
>JBIIPQ010000370.1:0-4564 GCA_044342535.1 Burkholderiaceae bacterium | reverse complement strand
TGATCGGGGCCGGCTCGGCCTCGGGCGGCACGCTCGACGCGTCGAACCTGCTCAAGCCGGCGCTGTCCTCGGGTCAGCTCAAGTGCATCGGCGCGACCACGTTCAACGAGTACCGCGGCATCTTCGAGAAGGACCACGCGCTGTCGCGCCGGTTCCAGAAGATCGACGTGGTGGAGCCGACGGTCGAGCAGACGGTGCAGATCCTGCGCGGCCTGAAGTCGCGCTTCGAGGAGCACCACGGCATCAAGTACTCGTCGTCGGCCCTGTCGGCCGCCGCGGAGCTCTCGGCCAAGTTCATCAACGACCGTCATCTGCCCGACAAGGCGATCGACGTGATCGACGAGGCCGGTGCCGCGCAGCGGATCCTGCCGAAGTCCAAGCAGAAGAAGGTCGTCGGCAAGAACGAGATCGAGGACATCGTCGCCAAGATCGCGCGGATCCCGCCGACCTCGGTGTCGAGCGACGACCGCAGCAAGCTTCAGCACCTCGATCGCGACCTGCGCAACGTGGTGTTCGGCCAGGAGGCCGCCATCAATGCGCTGGCCGCCGCGATCAAGATGTCGCGCTCGGGCCTGGGCAAGCCGGACAAGCCGATCGGCTCGTTCCTGTTCTCCGGTCCGACCGGCGTCGGCAAGACCGAGGTCGCCAAGCAGCTCGCCTTCCTGATGGGCATCGAGCTGATCCGCTTCGACATGTCCGAATACATGGAGCGGCACGCGGTGTCGCGCCTGATCGGCGCGCCTCCGGGCTACGTCGGATTCGACCAGGGCGGGCTGCTCACCGAGGCGATCACCAAGAAGCCGCATTCGGTGCTGCTCCTCGACGAGATCGAGAAGGCCCATCCGGACATCTTCAACATCCTGCTGCAGGTGATGGACCACGGCACGCTGACGGACAACAACGGTCGCAAGGCCGACTTCCGCAACGTGATCGTGATCATGACCACCAACGCCGGTGCCCACGACCTGCAGAAGCGCTCCATGGGCTTCTCGGACAACAAGCAGGCGGGCGACGAGCTGCAGGAGATCAAGCGGATGTTCACGCCGGAGTTCCGCAACCGGCTGGACTCGATCATCTCCTTCAAGGCGCTGGACGAGGAGATCATCCTGCGCGTGGTCGACAAGTTCCTGATGTCGCTGGAAGAGCAGCTGCACGAGAAGAAGGTCGACGCGATCTTCACCGACCGGCTGCGCACGCACCTGTCGAAGAAGGGTTTCGATCCGCTCATGGGTGCACGCCCGATGCAGCGGCTGATCCAGGACACGATCCGCAAGGCGCTGGCAGACGAGCTGCTGTTCGGCAAGCTGGTGGGCGGCGGCAAGGTCACGGTCGACCTCGACGAGAACGAGACCGTGCAGCTGTCCTTCGACGAAGCGCCTCCGTCACCGCCGGCACCTGCCGAAGGCGAAGAGGCGGTCGAAGTGGTGCCCGCCTGAGGATCGATGCTTGAACGGGTGCCCGCCTCGGCGGGCACACGACGGCCCGCCCTTCGAGGCGGGCTTTTTTTCGGGTCGTCGCGGGTGGGCTGCGATGTCGCGGGGCGGCGCCGCCTGCCCTGCAGCGATCAGGCGGCGGGCAGCTGCATCCAGAACGTCGCGCCGCGGCTCGGCGCGCTCTCCAGCCCGACGCGCCCGCCATGCAGCTCGGCGACGCGCTTGACGATCGCCAGGCCGAGGCCCGAACTGCCGCGCTGCTCGCGGTGCTTGCTGCCCTGGTAGAAGCGGTTGAAGACGCGGCCCTGGTCCTCGGCGGCCACGCCGGGGCCGCTGTCGGCGACCTCGACGCGCAGCCCCTCGCTGCCGGTGCCCACCCGAAGCTCGATCGTGCCTCCGGGCGGCGTCACGCGGATCGCGTTGTCCAGGAGGTTGCCGAGCGCGCGCTCGATGAGACCGGCGTCGACGCGGGCGAGCGGCAGCCCGTCGGGGTAGGTGACCCGCAGCTGCACGCCGGCTTCGTCGGCCCGGATGCCATAGCGCTGGGCGAGGTCGTCGGCGAGCTCGCCCAGCGCGATCGGCTCGCGCTCGATCCGCAGCTCGGGGTTGTCGAGCTTGGCGAGCTCGTTGAGCGCATCGGTGAGCCGCCGCAGGTGATGGGCGTTGTTCACTGCCGCGTCGATGAAGCGCTCGCGCGACTCGCGGTCCAGCGTGTCGGCCTTGAGCCGGATCGTCTCGAGCTGGCCGATCAGCGCGGTGAGCGGCGTGCGCAGGTCGTGCGACACGTTCGCGACCATCTCGCGCCGGTGGGCGTCGGTCTGCGTGACGCGGTCCATCTCCAGGCGCAGGCGCTCGAGCGTCTCGCGGAAGGTCCGTGACAGGCGCCCGATCTCGTCGTTGCGGTCGCGGAACGGGAACTCGGACTCGCATAGCGGCGCCGAGAAGCCGCCGCTGCGCACACGCTCGGCGGCGCGCGTCAGCGCGGTGAGCGGACGGGTCAGCAGCGCGATCATCGCGACGGTCAACGCGACGCCGATCGCCAGCGTCAGCAGGGCCACCTTGACCGCGGTCTGGATCGCATAGCTCTTGAGCAGTTCGGGTGTCTGCGTGCCGATGTCGGCCGCGCGGGCCACGACGTACAACCAGCCGACCTCCTTGCCGTCCCGCATCAGCGGGCGGGCGGCCACGATGCACGCCTTGTTCAGGTGGTCCGGGTCCATGCCGTCGATCGGCATCGACGCATCGCGCGCCAGCGAGTCGCGGACCCGGGCGAGGTCGACCTGCCAGTTGCTCCAGAAGAGGCGCTGTTCGCCCGAGGTCGCCAGCACGCGTCCCTTCGGATCGAGCAGGTACATGCCGGTGTTCGGCGAGAACACGGTGTAGGCCGCGAGCTTGCCGGAGAACTCGTCCGGATCGCGCTCGTAGCTCTCCCAGAGGTCCGGGTACATCTCGACCACGCGGTCGATGAAGGCGCGGCTCTGCGAGTAGACGACATCGGTGTAGTAGCTGCGCACCGACATGTGCATCACCGCGGCGAGGACGATCGCGGTCAGCAGGCCGGCGCCCGCGACCAGCATCAGCACCCGCGCGCGGAGGGAGTTCATCGTTCCTCGGTGAACCGGTAGCCCACCCCACGCACGGTCAGCACGTAGCGGGGGTTGGCAGGGTCGGCCTCGAGCTTGGAGCGCAGTCGGTTGATGTGGGTGTTGACGTTGTGCTCGTAGCCTTCGTAGGTGGTCCCCCAGACCGCGTCGAGCAGCTGCACCCGGGTGAACACCCGCCCCGGATGCCGGGCGAGATGCGCCAGCAGGTCGAATTCCTTGGAGGTCAGCGGCAGCGAGCGGCCCGCCAGCTTCACGTCGCGGCTCGCGCAGTCGACCACGAGCTCGCCCGCGGTGATCCTCTCGACGCTGGCCTCGGCCGGCTGGCGCGCCATGTCGCGGCGGCGAAGCATCGCCTTGACGCGCGCCTGCAGTTCTGGGATCGAGAAGGGCTTGGTCAGGTAGTCGTCCGCGCCGAGCTCCAGGCCCAGCACGCGGTCGATCTCGGTCGAGCGTGCCGTCAGCATCAGCACCGGCGTCGCGTTGCGCTCCATGCGCAGCGTGCGGACCACGTCGAGGCCGTCCCGGCCGGGCAGCATCACGTCGAGCACGATCATCGCGTAGTCGCCGCTCTGGGCGGCCTTGAGCCCGGCGTTCCCGTCATGCACGCAATCGACGCGATGACCGAGGTCGCGCACATGCATCGCGATGAGGTCCGCGATGTCCTTCTGATCCTCGACCACCAGTATCCGGTGTTCCATCGTCTCTCCGGGAGCGAGCGGGAGTGTGCGCGCCGCGCATCGCGCCCTGCTCGCGGCAGGATATCAAAACGGTCACGCCGGGACGGCGACGCCGGGCCGTGATGCGGCGAGACAAAAAAGAGATCCGCGCGCGATGGCCTCGCCATGCTGGGTCGGCACAGTCCAGCCTCATGGGATCGACATCATCCGGTCCCTCACCCGACCCCACCCGGAGTCCGACATGTCCGCCGCTCTCGCCCTCGACCCGACCGTCGACCTCGCCGTGCACCGCGGTGCGATGCTGCGCTTCGCGCGACGCCGCATCCGCGACGAGGCCCTCGCGGAGGATACTGTCCAGGATGCGCTGCTGGCCGCCTTGAGCGCCCGGCACAGCTTCCAGGGGCAGTCCGCGGTCCGTACCTGGCTGATCGGCATCCTGAACCACAAGATCCAAGACGCGTTCCGTCGCGAGACCCGCTACGTGAAGCTCGACGCGGTGACCGACGACGGACAGGACGCGGCCGACGATCGGCTGGAGCGGGCGGCCTCGGTGCAGCCCGCGACTGCCGACGACGACGATCCGATGCAGGAGGTGGCGCGTCGCCGGATGCATGCGGCCCTCGTCCAGGAAGTGGAGCGACTGCCCGAGGGCCTGCGTTCGGTATTCATGATGCAGGCCATCGAAGGGGTCGCGACCCCCGAGGTCTGCGAGACGCTGAAGATCACCGAGGCCAACGTCTGGGTTCGGCTGCATCGGGCGCGCAAGCGGCTGGCCGAGCGCCTCGTCGAGCATCTCGAGCCGGCCTGATGTCGGGTGCGGGGCGGCGTACGCCGCCCCGCTTCCGGATGT
>JBIIPQ010000369.1:0-4572 GCA_044342535.1 Burkholderiaceae bacterium | reverse complement strand
GGGGGCGGGGGCCCCCCCGGCCCTCGCGGGCCGGGCCCCTTTCACCGGATCCGTCCAGGCCGCCATGCTCGACATCGACGATCAGCAGTCCCCCGGGACGATGACCAAGTCGGAGCTCATCGCGCGGCTCGCCGAGCGGTATCCGCAACTGGTCGCGAAGGACGCCGAGTTCGCGGTCAAGACGATCCTCGATGCGATGGCCAAGACGCTGGCCGACGGTCACCGGATCGAGATTCGCGGCTTCGGCAGCTTCGCGCTGTCGCACCGTCCGCCGCGGATCGGGCGCAACCCGAAATCGGGCGAGCGCGTGCAGGTGCCCGAGAAGCGAGTGCCGCACTTCAAGCCGGGCAAGGAGCTTCGCGAGCGGGTCGACGTGCGCGCCCGCGCCGACGGCGACGAGCGCTGAGCGCGCTCACGGGACCGGCGCGATGCGGCTGCTGAGCTGGCTGTTCAGGCTGGGCCTGTTCCTCGTGATGATGGGCTTCGCGCTGTCGAACACCGACACCGCGACCCTGCGGTTCTTCGGCATCCCCGAGTTCGAGTGGCGTGCGCCGCTCGTGCTGTTCCTGCTGCTGTTCTTCGCAGCGGGTGCCCTGATCGGCGTGATCGCGACGATGCCGCTGGTGCTGCGCCAGCGCCGCTCGATCGGGCGGCTGCGGCGCGATGCGGACTCCGCCTCGAAGGCCACGGCTCGCGCGGCCGAGGTTTCCGCACCGACCGACGCCGCCCGCCAGCCGGTGCGCGGCGAATCCGGCCCGCGCGGCATCTGAGCGCCGGACGGCGCGCGCCCGAGGCGACCCCGAGATGGAATTCGAGCCGTGGTGGCTGGCTGTCATACCGCTGTTCTTCGGGCTGGGATGGCTCGCATCGCGCATCGACGCGCGCCACCTGATCCGTCAGTCGGCCCAGCTGCCCGATGCCTACTTCAAGGGGCTGAACTTCCTGCTGAACGAGCAGCCCGACAAGGCGATCGACGCCTTCGTCGACGTGGTGAAGCTCGACCCCGAGACCGTCGAACTGCACTTCGCGCTCGGCAGCCTCTTTCGCCGTCGCGGCGAGACCGATCGCGCGATCCGCGTCCATCAGAGCCTGGTGTCGCGCTCCGACCTGCAGCCGACGCAGCGCGAGCACGCGCTGTTCGAGCTCGGCCAGGACTTCCTGCGTGCGGGCCTGCTCGATCGGGCCGAGGACGCGTTCAACCGGCTCGAGGGCTCGAGCTACTCGGGCGCGGCGCTGCGCAACCGCCTCGACCTCGCGCAGATGGTGCGCGACTGGCCGCGCGCGATCGAGCTCGCGCAGCGCCTGCAGCGCGACACCGGCGAGGACCTTCGGCACCTGATCGCGCACTTCCACTGCGAGCTCGGGCAGCAGGCCCTTGCCGGCAGCGCGCCCGATCGGCTCGAGCAGGCCCGCCGCGAGATCGACCGGGCGCTCGCCTCGGGCGGCGCGCATCCGCGGCCGTGGCTGCTGCGCGGCGAGGCGGCGTTCGGTGCCGACGACTTCGATGCCGCGATCGACGCCTGGACCGAGCTCGCTCGCCTCAGCGCCGCGCACCTCGCGCTCACCGGCGAGCGCTGGCTGCAGGCCCACGAGCGCGTGGGCCGGCTCGATGCCGGGCTGGCGCGGCTGGAGGCGGTGCTCGCCGAGCATCCGTCGGTCGATGCGCTGCGCGCGATCGCGCAGGCGCGCGCGCGGCGTGACGGCGCGCCGGCGGCGATCGGCTGGCTGCGCGAGTCGCTGTCGCGCAGTCCGTCGCTGCTGGGTCTGGAGCAGCTGATCGAGCTGCGCCAAGCCGGCGGCGAGACCGATGCCGCGGCGTCGGACATCGCGCTGGCCGGTGCGCTGATCCAGAAGCAGGCCGCTCGTCTCTCGCGCTTCGTCTGCGGCCAGTGCGGCTTCAAGGCCCGCCGCTTCTACTGGCAGTGTCCCGGATGCAACCACTGGGACAGCTATCCGCCGCGCCGCACCGAGGCGCTCGAGGCCGACGGCGGCTGACCGACCCGTGCTCGACGTGGCGGGCCCTCGACGCTCTGCCTAGGCCGAAGGGTCGGCTTGGAGGATGGGCCGGGCTCCGATACAGTCCGGCGTCGATCCGACGATGCCGCCCGGAGGCGCCATGAAGACCCTGCTGCTCGCGTTCGCAGCCCTGCTGCTGTCGATCTCGACCGCGTTCGCGGCGGTCAATGCGAACACCGCCACCGCCGACGAGCTGCAGACGGTCGCCGGCATCGGCCCGACCATCGCCCAGCGCATCGTCGACGAACGGCGCAACGGCCCGTACAAGAGTCTCGACGACATCCAGGCCCGGGTGAAGGGCGTCGGCGAGACCAGCATCCGCAAGATGGCCGCTGCCGGCCTGACGGTCTCGGGCGGCGCCCGGTCGAAGGCCGACTCGAAGGCCGACTCGAAGGCCGATGCCAAGCTGGACGCGAAGTCCGACACCAAGGCCGGCCCGAAGGCGGACGCCAAGACCGATCCGAAGGCCGACGCCAAGTCGGCTGCCAAGACCACGCCCAAGGCCGACGCCCGGCCGTGAGCGAGGCGTCGACGGGCGCGGCCACGCCGCGCTGGGTGCTCTACGGACGCCTGCTTCGGCTGCACCGCCCGATCGGCACCCTGCTGCTGCTGTGGCCGACGCTGTGGGCGCTGTTCGTCGCCGGTCACGGTGCGCCGCCGCCCTACGAGCTGTTCGCCTTCTGCCTCGGCACGCTGCTGATGCGCTCTGCCGGCTGCGCGATCAACGACTGGGCGGATCGGGATTTCGACCGACATGTCGCACGGACGAAGGACCGCCCGCTGACCGCGGGGCTCATCCAGCCGCGCGAGGCGATCGGGCTGTTCGTCGTCCTGTCGCTGCTCGCGCTGCTGCTGGTCCTGCCGATGAACCGGCTGACCTGGGGGCTGGCCGCGGTCGGTGCCTTCCTCGCGGCGAGCTATCCGTTCACCAAGCGCTTCCTCGCGATCCCGCAGGCCTACCTCGGCATCGCCTTCGGCTTCGGCATCCCGATGGCCTGGGCGGCACTGCAGGGCACGCTCCCGCTGTCGGCATGGGTCATGCTGGCGGCCAACATCTGCTGGGCCGTGGCCTACGACACCGAGTACGCGATGGTGGATCGGGACGACGACCTGAAGATCGGCATCCGCACCTCGGCGATCACCTTCGGTCGGCACGACGTGGCGGCGGTGATGGCCTCGTACGCGGCGACGCTCGTGCTGCTCGGGCTGGTGGGGCGCATCGAGGAGCTGGGGCCGCTGTACTACGGCGGGCTGGTGGTCGCGGCGGGCATCGTCGCCTACCACTGGACCCTGATCCGCGAGCGCGACCGTGACGGCTGCTTCCGGGCCTTCAACCACAACACCTGGTTCGGCGCGGCGGTGTTCGGCGGCATCCTGCTGGACGCCGCGTTCCTCTGAGGCGCCAGCCGGTTCAGTCGCCCGCGCCGAACTCCCGGCCGAGCGCCTCGGAGCGGCTGCAGGCGGCGGCCATCGCGTCGGCCACCAGCGCGGGCAGGTCGCGTTCGGCCATCACCGCGAGGGCTGCGGCGGTGGTGCCGCCCTTGGAGGTCACCCGTTCCCGCAGCACCGAGGGCGGCTCCGAGGCGCTCGCGGCGAGCTGCGCGGCGCCCAGGACAGTCTGGATCGCGAGCCGGCGCGCCTGATCGGCGTCCAGGCCGAGGGCGACGCCGCCGTCGATCATCGACTCGATGAAGCGAAAGACGTAGGCCGGGCCGCTGCCGCTCAGCGCGGTCACCGCGTCGAGCTTCGCCTCGTCGTCGACCCACACCGTCTCGCCCACTGCGCCCATGATCGCCTCGGCAAGGCTGCGGTCGGCAGGCGTCGCCCCCGAGAGCGTCGCCAGCCCGGTCGCGCCCAGACCCACCAGCGCGGGCGTGTTCGGCATCGTGCGGACGATGCGTCCGTAGCCGCCGAGCCAGCGCGACAGGTCGACCGCGCGCACGCCGGCCGCCACCGACAGCAGCAGCGGCGCGCGCAGGTGCGGTGCGACCGCGGCCACGGCCTCGCGCATCTGCTGCGGCTTGACCGCGAGCACGACGACGTCCGCCTCGAGTGCGGCGGCCGACGGCGCGGGATGGACCGCGATGCCGAAGCGGGTCACGAGCGAGGCGCGCTGCAACTCGGACGGGTCGATCGCAGCGAGCGAGGCGGCGGTCGCGCCGCGTGCGAGGAGGCCGCCGATCAGGGCGGCGGCCATGTTGCCGCCGCCGACGAAGGCGATGCGGACGGACGAGAGCGGGACGTTCAACGCGGGTCTCCGGTGCGACGGACGAACTGGCGAAGCCGCAGCCCGAGGGCGGCGAGCGTGCCGAGGTAGACGGCCGCACCCGCGGCCACGAGGCCGAGCGCGAGACCGATGCGAAGTGCGGGCTGCGAGCGCATCGCGACCCAGTCGACGCGCGGCACGGCCAGCCAGAGCAGCAGGGCCAGCAGCGCCAGCGCCACGGCCACGCGCGCGGTGAAGGCGAGCCAGCCGGGGCGGGGCACGTAGATGCCGCGCCTGAGCAGCCCGGCCAGCAGCAGGCCGGCGTTGGCGAGCGCGGCCACCGAGATCGA
>JBIIPQ010000080.1:0-13805 GCA_044342535.1 Burkholderiaceae bacterium | reverse complement strand
TTCTTGCGCCGCTGCTTCTTCCACTACATCAAGTTCCCGGACAAGGAGACGATGCAGAAGATCGTCGACGTCCACTATCCGGGCATCAAGAAGGCACTGCTCAAGGAGGCGATGGAAAGCTTCTTCCAGATCCGCGAGCTGCCCGGCATCAAGAAGAAGCCCTCGACCTCGGAGCTCCTCGACTGGCTCAAGCTGCTGGTGGCGGAGGACATCCCGGCCGAGGCGCTGCAGTCGAAGGACGGCAAGGCCGCGATCCCGCCACTGCACGGCGCGCTGCTGAAGAACGAGCAGGACGTGCACCTCTTCGAGCGGCTGATCTTCATGGCTCGGCACAACCGCTGACGCGGCGCGTCCGCACCGACGACCGGCACAGCGCCCTCTCGCACTCCGATGCACTGGTACTTCCTCGCCGCGGCGATCGTCTTCGAGGTCGCGGGCAGCACGTCCATGAAGCTGTCGCAGGGCCTGTCGAAGGCCGGGCCGACGGCCATGATGTTCGCGTTCTACGCGGTCGCCTTCGCATGCAACGCGATGGCGCTCAAGAAGCTCGATCTGTCGGTCACCTACGCGATCTGGTCGGGGCTGGGCACGGCGGCGGTCGCCGTGATCGGCATGACCTGGTTCCAGGAGGAGATCAGCGCGCAACGGCTGATCAGCATCGCGCTGATCATCTGCGGCGTGGTCGGGCTCGCGCTGTCGGCCCGCGGCACCTGAGACCGATGCGATGACCGCCGCCGCGCCCCTGCCCTGGCCGCCCCGGCCGACCGTCCTCGAGGGCGAGCTCGTGCGGCTCGAGCCGATGCAGGCCGATCACGCCGGCGGCCTCGTCGAGGCGATCGCCGACGGTGCGCTCGAGCAGCTCTGGTACACCATCGTCCCCACCCCGGCCTCGATCGACGGCTGGATCGCGACCGCGCTCGCGCAGCAGGCCGCCGGACTCGCGCTGCCCTTCGTCGTGCGCCGGCTGCGCGACGGGCGCATCGTCGGCTCGACGCGGTACATGAACGTCGAGCCGGTACAGCGCCGGCTGGAGATCGGCACGACCTTCTACGCGGCGAGCGTGCAGCGCAGCGCGCTGAACACCGAGTGCAAGCGGCTGCTGCTCGGGCATGCCTTCGAGGCGCTCGGCTGCCTGGCGGTCGAGTTCCGCACGCACTGGTTCAACCAGCGCTCGCGCGAGGCGATCGCCCGGCTGGGCGCCAAACAGGACGGCATCCTGCGCAACCACCAGAGGCTGCCCGACGGCAGCTTGCGCGACACGGTGGTGTTCTCCATCATCGACTCGGAATGGCCGGCGGTGAAGCGCCACCTCGGCTTCCGACAGGCGAGGCTGCCGGCGCCCTGAGCGCCGCGCCGTGCCGTTCCACCGGAGCCCCGCATGCTGATCGAATTCTTCCTCCACCTGCGCCAGGCCAAGCTGCCGGTCTCGGTCAAGGAGTACCTGACACTGCTCGAGGCGCTCGAGCAGCACGTGATCTCGAACTCGGTCGACGAGTTCTACCACCTGTCGCGTGCCACGCTGGTCAAGGACGAGCGCAACTTCGACAAGTTCGACAAGGCCTTCGGCTCGTACTTCAAGGGCGTGCAGAACGTCCCCGGCATCGACATCGACGTGCCGCTCGAATGGCTCAAGCGCCAGTTCCAGCGCGAGTTCACCGCCGAGGAGAAGGCGGCGATCGAGGCGATGGGCGGACTCGACAAGCTCATGGAGCGGCTCAAGCAGCTGCTCGAGGAGCAGAAGGAGCGCCACGAGGGCGGCAGCAAGTGGATCGGCACCAACGGCACCTCGCCGTTCGGCAACGGCGGCTTCAACCCCGAGGGCGTGCGGGTCGGCGGTCCGCCCGGCGGCAACCGTACCGGCGTGAAGGTCTGGGAGCAGCGCGCCTACCGCGACTACGACGACCAGGTCGAGCTCGGCACGCGCAACATCAAGGTGGCGCTGCGCCGGCTGCGCAAGTTCGCGCGTGAAGGCGCGCAGGACGAGCTGGATCTCGACGACACCATCGCCTCGACGGCGCGCAACGCGGGCTACCTGGACATCAAGATGGTCCCGGAGCGCCACAACACCATCAAGGTGCTGATGCTGCTCGACGTGGGCGGCACGATGGACGACCACATCAAGCGCACCGAGGAGCTGTTCTCGGCGGCCAAGACGGAGTTCAAGCACCTGGAGTTCTACTACTTCCACAACTGCGTCTACGACTTCGTGTGGAAGAACAACCGGCGTCGCCATTCCGAGCGGCTGATGACCTGGGACCTGCTGCGCAAGTACAACTCGGACTACCGGCTGATCTTCGTCGGCGACGCGACGATGAGCCCCTACGAGATCCTGCAGCCGGGCGGCTCGGTCGAGTACAACAACGAGGAAGCCGGCGCCCTGTGGCTGCAGCGGCTCGCCGAGCGCTTCCCGAAGTTCGCCTGGCTCAACCCCGAGCCCGAGGGCGTGTGGGAGTACCGGCAGTCGATCTCGGTGATCCGGCAGGTGCTGTCGAACCGGATGTATCCGGTGACGCTGGCGGGTCTCGAGAAGGCCATGCGGGAGATGTCGAAGTAGGCCCCGGGGAACCCGCCGTAGCCGAACACCCGGGCAGCCGCCGCGTGCTGCGGCCTAAGAGGTGCCTACCGACGCCGAGCCGGTGATCAAGGCCAGGATCACGTCGGGGTCGACCGGCTTGACGAAGTGTCGGTCGAAGCCCGAGCGGATGGCGCGCTCCAGATCCTCAGGCTGTCCGTATCCGGTCAGTGCGACGAGCGTGCAGGACGCCGTCTCCTGACGGCTGCGCAGGGCCAGCGCGATCTGATAGCCATTGCGCCCGGGCAGTCCGATGTCGAGGATCGCGACGTCGGGCCGCACGCGGGCCGCGACATCCAGCGCGGTCTCGCCCGAGAAGGCGGTCCAGACGACGTGTCCCGCGGCCCGAAGCACCAGCGCCAGGCTCTCGGCGGCATCGACGTTGTCGTCGACCACCAGGACCCGGCGCAGGCCCGCGATGGCGGGGGCCGGTTCGGGCAGCTCGATCGCCTGGACGGGCGTGGGCGCGGCGATGAGCGGCAGAAACACGGTGAACCGACTGCCGCGTCCGAGGCCGTCGCTGCGCGCCTCGACCCGCCCGTCGTGCAGGGCGACCAACTGCCGCACCAGGGTGAGGCCGAGCCCGAGGCCGCCGCGGGCTCGGTCGAGCGTGGTGTCGGCCTGTGCGAACAGGTCGAAGACGTGATGCAGGGTGTCGGCCTCGATGCCCACGCCGTTGTCATCGACCGCGATCACGCCCAGCCCGTCCTGCTGCGTCAGCGACAGTCCGATCATCCCGCCTTCGTCGGTGTACTTCGCGGCGTTGTTCAGCAGATTGGCGAGAACCTGGGTGAGTCGTATCAGGTCGCCGTCGACGAACATCGCCTCGGCAGGTACAGCGACTGTCAGCGTGTGCCGTCTCGCTTCGATCAGGGGACGCGCGACCTCGACGGCCCGCTCGACGAGCACCGACAGCTCGACCGGCATCCGATCGAGCTGCACCTTGCCGCGGGCGATGCGTGCGACGTCGAGCAGGTCGTCGAGCAGCTTCGCAAGCGTCTCGGTCTGCCGCTCGATGACCCGCGCCGCCCAGGCGGTCTGCGGCTCGGCGTGGCCGAGCCGGGAGATGATCGTGACGGCGTTGCGGATCGGTGCAAGCGGATTGCGCAGCTCGTGTGCGAGCATCGCCAGGTATTCGTCCTTGCGGCGATCGGCGGCGAGGAGCGCGCGCTCGGCGTTGCGCCGCTCGTCGATGTCGAGCGTCAAGGTCACGTCGCCGACATAGCGTTCGGCCGAGTCGAAGCACGGGACGCTGATCGAGCGCATCCAAGGATAGCTGCCGTCGCCTCGGCGCAGCCGCAGATCGGTCTCGCGCCGTCCGGCGCTGCGGCCCGGACCACCGTGCACGGCGAGGAACCGGCCGCGATCCTCGGGGTGGATGAACTCCAGCCACCCCCGCCCGAGCAGCGCCTCGCGCTCGCTCCCGACGAAGTCGGCGCAGGCCTGGTTGGCGAACTGGGTCCGCCCTTCGGCGTCGTCGACGCGCAGCAGCGCCGGGATGCGATCGACCAGACGGCGGAACTGCACCTCGCTCTCGGTCCGCAGCCGCTCGGTCAGATCGCGCTCCGTCGACAGCACCCCGGTCACGCTGCCGTGCTCGTCGCGCAACGCCGAACCGGTCACCGATACCGTGAGCACATCGCCGCCGCGGATGCGACGGGCGATGTCCTCGGGACCGGTACGCCCTTCGATGCGAACCCGCTCGATCATCGCCCGGGTGGCGCCGATCGCCTCGTCGGGCACCATCGCGAACAGGCCGGCACTGCGGGCCTCCTCGGCGCGCCAGCCGTAGAGCCGTTCCGCGCCGCGGTTCCACCCGGTGATGCGGCCATCGAGATCGTGGACGATCACCGCGTCGTTGGAGTCCTCGAGCACCGCGAGCAGGTGCCGGGCGTTCTGTGCGGCGGTCCGCAGCGCACTGACGTCGACGCAGGTGAGCACCACGCCGTCGATCGCTCCGCCGCGGGCGCGGTAGGGTGTCGCCCGGCGCAGCACCGTCCGTCCGTCGTCGGTGGCGACCTCCACCGCGGCCGTGCGTCCCTCGGCGAGCACGGCGAGCAGGTCCGACGCAAACTCCGGATCCCGCAGGCGTGAGGCGATGTCGCCGAGCGGACGGCCCTCGTCGCCGTCCTTGAGCCGGAAGAATGCGCCGACGTTCGAGGTGAACCGCCGGACCCGCTGCTCGCGATCGAGCAGGATCGTGGCGACGTGCGAGCTCTCCAGCAGGTTCTGCAGGTCGTCGCGGTTGCGCGCGATCTCGACGACCTTCTCCTCGAGCTGGGCGTTGACCATCGACAGCTCCTCGTTGAGGGCCTGCAGCTCCTCCTTGGCGCTCTCGAGCTCCTCGTTCGAAGACTGCAGCTCCTCGTTGAGTGCGAGCGCGTCCTCGTGCGACAGGCGCAGCGCCTCGTTGACGCGTTCGGCCTCGTCCAGCGCGAAGGCCAGTTCGCCGTGCGCGTCGTCGATCGCGGGTTCGGACGCGACACCTGCGCCGGGCTCGTCTGCCGCAGACTCGGACGCCGTCGACTCAAACGCGCCACCGGCCTCGAAGATGACGGCCCAGAGGCCCGCTCCGGCCGCCTCGTCGAGCGGCTCGATCGCAAGCGTCAACGGTCGGGCGCCGGGCCCCGAGCCGACATGCATGCGCCGGACCGTGGCGACCTTCTCTGCCAGGGTCCGCGACATCGAGGCACGAACCCCCACCCTGAGTTCCGGACGAACCAGTCGGGCCAGATCGAGCGTCGCCTCGCCGCGCGGCTCGAGATAGTCCGAGACCGCACCCGTGAAGAACAGCGCGCGTCCTTCCCGGTCGACCAGCACGGCCGCGCTCGGGGTGCGCGTCCCGAGGTGCTCTGCAAGCAGCCGCCCTGCGGAGCGGCCGATCCTGTCTGCGGTCCGCCGGGCGGCGATACGTGCGCCGCCGAAACCCGTCCAGCCCCCGACGAACCCGCGCGGCAGATGGGTGCGCGTGCCGATCCGTCGGAACAGGCGTCCGTCGCGGCTGACCGGCTCGAACAGGGCTGCCTTCGTGCCGAGCGACTCGGCGCGCCCGAGCAGCAGGAACCCGTGGGAGCGCAGTGCGAAGTGGAAGATCTCGAAGACCCGCTCCTGGAGCTCGGCCTCGAAGTAGATCAGCAGATTGCGGCACAGGATCAGATCGAGCTTCGAGAACGGCGTATCACGCACCAGGCTGTGGGGCGCGAACAGCACGGCGTCGCGCAGTGACTGCCGCACGACATAGCGGTCTGCGCTGCGCTCGAAGAAGCGGGCCAGCCGGCGCGGCGAGACTGTCGAGGCGAGCGTCAGCGGATAGCTGCCCGCCCGGGCGGTGGCCAGCGCGTCGAGGTCGATGTCCGTGCCGAACACCTGGACCGGCGGTGGATCGGATCGCATATCGAACTGCTCGAGCAGGAGCATCGCGATCGAGTAGGACTCCTCGCCGGTGGCGCACCCTGGCGTCCAGACGCGAATGGGCTCCCCGCGAGCCCGGTGCGCCTCGAGCAGCACCGGCACGACGGTCTGCTCGAGCGCCTCCCAGGCCGGTGCGTCGCGGAAGAACTCGGTATAGCCGATCAGGAATTCGTTCTTGAGCGCGAGCGCCTCGTCGGGGGTGCGGTCGAGCAGCGACAGGTAATCGTCGATCCGCTCGATGCCGCTCAGCGCCATGCGCCGCGCCAGCCGACGCCGCAGCATCGTCGGCCGATACCAGCGGAAATCGTGACCCGTGCGCTGGAGCACGACCCGCAGCGCATGCTCCAGACCGTCATCCAGAGGCCCTGCCCGGTCGACCAGTTCGGTCACGACGATGCGGTCGCGGTTGGCGAGGTCCGCGCGCAACGCGGCCGGCATCTCCGCTGGCGCCATCACGCGATCCACCGCACCGGCGTCGACCGCGCTGCGCGGCATGCCCTCGAACTCCGCGGTATCGGGGCGCTGCGCGTAGGCGACGCCTCCTGCCGCGCGGATCGCCTTCAGTCCGAGCGTGCCGTCGTGATCCGTACCGCTCAACACGATGCCCACCGCGCGATCGGACCCGTGCTCGGCGAGGGAGAGCATCATCAGGTCGATCGGCCTGGGGGCGGGTGGACGCTCGGGTGGTTCTGCCAGTTCGAGCCGTCCTTCTCGGTACAGCAGCAGACACCCGGGCGGGGCGACGTATGCATGCCCTCCCTCGATCGGCATCGGCCCCTCGACCTGCACCGCGCGCACCGGACCGGCCGCCGACAGCAGCTCGGCGAGGTGGCTGACGCTGCGCACGGGCAGGTGGGTGACGACCAGGTAGGCGACGCGCGGATCGGGCGCAGTCGCGGCGAAGAACGACTTCAGCGCAGCCAGCCCTCCGGCAGAGGCGCCTAGCCCCACGATCATGGCAAGTGGGGGCTGATCGCCCGGAGGGGGGGACGGCTCGATCAAGCGGAGGGCCTCTTTGTGGTCCGGGTACACGCCATGGGCAAACTGCGCCGACAGCGCCCCCGCAGAGGCATGCCGTCTCGGGACAGGCCGCGCGGCGCGGCGCGCGCTCCAGCGGCTCCCGGTTGCAGTATAGGGCCGCTCACCGGCGCGCTGCAGGCTGAACAGTCGATCGCTTGATCTGGCGCAGGCCGGGACAGGCCGCGCCGCGACGGCGGCGCTCGGTCAGCCGAACTGAAGACCCGCGAGCCGCGCATACAGCCCGCTGCGCGCCATCAGCTCGGCGTCGGTGCCCTGCTCCACGATCCGGCCCTGGTCGAGCACGACGATCAGGTCGGCGCGCTGCACCGTCGACAGGCGGTGGGCGATGACGAACGTCGTGCGACCGCGCATCGCGGTCTCCAGCGCGGCCTGCACCAGACGCTCGCTCTCGGTGTCGAGTGCGCTCGTCGCCTCGTCGAGCAGCAGCAGCGGCGCGTCCTTGAGAATCGCGCGGGCGATCGCGATGCGCTGACGCTGCCCGCCCGACAGGCGTACGCCGCGCTCGCCCAGGAAGGTCCGGTAGCCGTCGGGGAGCTGCCGCAGGAAGCCGTCGGCCTGCGCGGCACGGGCCGCGGCGACCACCTCCTCCTCGGTCGCATCGGGCCGCCCGTAGCGGATGTTCTCCATCGCATCGGCCGAGAAGATGACCGCATCCTGCGGCACCAGCGCGATGCGCGCGCGCAGCGCCTCGAGCGGCCAGCGCTCGATCTCGAGGCCCTCGATCTTCAGCGAGCCCGCATCCCGGTCGTAGAAGCGCAGCAGCAGCTGGAGGACGGTGCTCTTGCCGGCGCCGCTCGGGCCCACCAGCGCCACGGTGCGCCCCGCCGGTACGGACAGTGTCAGGGACGCGATCGCCGGCCGCTCGGGCCGCGACGGATACGCGAAGCGCAGGTCCGCGAACTCGACCGACGCACCGCCGGGCGATCCCGCAGGCGCCCCACCGCCCGCCTCGGGCGAGCGGATCGACGGCCTCGCGCGCAGCAGCTCGTCGAGCCGCTCGGTCGCCCCCGCGGCCCGCAGCATGTCCCCCCAGACCTCCGCCAGCACAGCCGAGCTGGACGCCAGCAGCGCGAAGTAGACCAACGTCTGGCCCAGCTTGCCAGCCGTTATCTTGCCGCTCACGACCAGCAGGGAGCCGGCGTACAGGCCGTAGATCGCGGCGCCCATCGCCGAGACGATCACGAACGCGGTCAGCCAGGCACGGGCACGGGTGCGCCGCACCGACACGGCGAACGTCGCCTCGCTCGCCTCGGCGAAGCGAGCCGCTTCGCGTGCCTGCTGGCCATAGCTCTGCACCACCGGGATCGCGTTCAGCACTTCGGCGGCGATGGCGCTCGCGTCGGCGAGCCGGTCCTGGCTGTCACGCGACAGGCGTCTGACGCGACGGCCGATCCAGACCGGCGGGACGACCACGACGAGCAGCACGACGATCACCGTCGCAGCCACTCTCGGCACCGTCCAGGCGAGCATGCCCAGGCTGCCGGCGAACAGCAGCGCACTGCGCAGACCCATCGAGAAGCTCGAGCCGACGACGGTCTGGACAAGCGTCGTGTCGGCCGTCAACCGCGACAGCACTTCGCCGGTCTGCGTGGTCTCGAAGAACACCGGGTCCTGCTGCAGCACCCGCGCATAGACCGCGCTCCGGATATCGGCGATGACACGCTCCCCGAGCCAGGTCACCGAGTAGTAGCGCGCGGCGGTGAAGACCGCCAGGACGATCGATGCGACGAACAGCAGCAGGAAGCTGCGCCCGAGTTCGGTCGCACGCAAGGCAGGGTCGCCGCCGAAGCCGGCGTCGATCACGCCGCGCAGGAGCACGGGCACCACCAGCGTGGCGCCGGCCGCGGCGAGCAGGCACAGCATCGCGAACGCGGTGCGCCCGAGGTAGGGCCGTAGCCACGGCAGCAGCGCCCCGAGACCGGAAAGGCGGGCTGAGCTCGGACGGGAGGTGGGAGGGCGATCGGCCATCGACGAGGGGGCGGCAGGTTAAGGTGCGCCGGCAGACGCGGCGTGTGAGCGTAGCAGAGCCCGCCCGCGGTCCCGAAGGACGGCGCCGCCGCGCCGCTCGGTGCGCCGCTCAGTGAGCCGCTCAGTGCGCCGCTGGCGCCGGTCGCGTGCGGCGGCTCTTCACATGCGCGACCATGCTGCGGGCCAGCGCCTCCTCGCCGCTGAATACGGTGCCGATGCCGGCGTCGCGCATCAGCCGCGACTCGGACTCGCCGTGGCTGCGGACCACGACCTCGATGGCCGGATTCAGCGTACGCGCCGTCTCGACCATGCGCTCGAGCCCGACCGTGTCGGGGATCGCCACCACCAGCATCGACGCGGTGGTGACATGGGCCTGCACCAGGACCTCGGGCTCGGCGGCATCGCCGCTGACGGCCGCGGTGCCGGCCATGCGCAGCGACTCGATCCGCTCGCGGTTCAGGTCGACCACCACGACCGGCAGCCCCTCCTCGCGCAGCGCTGCGGTGATCTGCCGCCCGACGCGCCCGTAGCCGACCACGACCACATGGCCGGTGAGCACGTCCGGCCCGGTATCGGGCGGCAGCGCCGCCGACGGAGCCCGGCGGGCGTCGAGCGAGCGGGCCCAGGCCGAGCGTGCGGTCAGCGCCCGCGCGAGCGGCTCGGCCGAGGCCATCACGAAGGGATTGATCGCGATCGAGATCAGGGCCCCGGCCACCACGAGGTTCAGTCCCTCCGGCGGCATCAGCCCGAGCGAGGCGCCCAGGCCGGCGAGGATGAACGAGAACTCGCCGATCTGCGCGAGGCTGCCGGAGACGGTCAGCGCGGTGCGCAGCGGATGCCGGAAGGCGACCACCAGCGCCGCCGCGGCCAGCGACTTGCCGACCACGACGATGCCGACCACCGCGAGCACCTGCAGCGGGCGCTCGAGCAGCACCGCCGGATCGAACAGCATGCCGACCGACACGAAGAACAGGACCGAGAACGCGTCGCGCAGCGGCAGCGACTCCTCGGCGGCGCGCGCGCTGAACTCGGACTCGCGCATCACCATGCCGGCGAAGAAGGCGCCGAGGGCGAAGGACACCGAGAAGAGCTTCGCCGAGGCGAAGGCGATGCCGATCGCGCAGGCGACGACCGAAAGGGTGAACAGCTCGCGCGAGCCGGTGCGCGACACGTGCCACAGCAGCCAGGGCACCGCCCGGCGCCCGGCCACCAGCATCACGGCGACGAAGGCCGCCACCTCCAGCAAGGTGCGCCCGATGGCGCCCCAGGGGGAGCCCGCGGCCTGCGCATCCGGCGTCGTGCCGCCGAGCAGGCCTGCCAGCGGCGGCAGCAGCACCAGCACCAGCACCATCGCCAGGTCCTCGACCACGAGCCAGCCGACGGCGATCCGGCCGTTCGAGGTCTCCAGGGCGCCCTGCGCCTCGAGCGCCTTGAGCAGCACCACCGTGCTGGCGACCGACAGGCACAGCCCGAACACCAGGGCGCTGCCCCAGTCCCAGCCCCACCAGGCTGCGATGCCGGCGCCGAGCGCGGTCGCCACCGCCATCTGCACCACCGCACCCGGCACCGCGATGCGCCGCACCGCGAGCAGGTCGCCTAGGGAGAAATGCAGGCCCACGCCGAACATCAGCAGCATCACGCCGATCTCGGCGAGCTGCGCGGCGATGCCGACGTCGGCGACGAAGCCCGGGGTCGCGGGGCCGATCACCACGCCCGCGACCAGGTAGCCGACGAGCGCGGGCAGGCGCAGCCTCACGGCGACCAGGCCGAGCACGAGCGCGAGGCCGAAGCCGACCGCGACCGTGCTGATCAGCGTGATGTCGTGGGGCATGCCGAGGTGTCCGAAGGGGCTCTCGATGGTACGAGAGGCCGGAACGCCCGCCACGCCGTAGGGGCTTGGCGCGCCTCGCAGCCCGCCGCGTCAGTGCGCGGGCGGCGCGTTCCTGAGGACTTCCTCGATCGTGGTCTGCCCGGCCGCGACCTTCATCGCGCCGGCCAGACGCAGCGGCTTCATGCCGTCGCGCATCGCCTTCTGCCGGATGCGCGCCAGGTCGGGCCGCTCGTCGACGAGCGCGCGGATGCCGTCGCTCATCGTCAGGATCTCGTAGAGGCCGGCACGGCCGCGATAGCCGGTGTTGCGGCACTCGAGGCAGCCGACCGCCCGCCAGGCGCTCGAGGGGCGGCGCGCGCGGAACGGCTTGATCATGCCCTCCCAGGCATCCTCGGGCAGCGTGTCGTGCTGGGCCTTGCAGTGGGGGCACAGCGTGCGGACCAGCCGCTGCGCCATCACGCCGATCAGCGTGGCATTCAGCAGGAACGGCGCCACGCCGAGGTCGAGCATCCGCGTCACGGCGCTCGCCGAATCGTTGGTGTGCAGCGTCGACAGCACCAGGTGGCCGGTGAGCGCCGCCTGGATCGCCATCTCGGCGGTCTGCAGGTCGCGGATCTCGCCGATCATGATGATGTCCGGATCCTGGCGCATCAGCGCGCGGATGCCATCGGCGAAGCCGAGGTCGATGCCGTTGTTCACCTGCATCTGGTTGAACGCGGGCTCGACCATCTCGATCGGGTCCTCGACCGTGCAGACGTTGACCTCCTCGTTCGCGAGCTGGCGCAGCGTCGAGTACAGCGTCGTCGTCTTGCCCGAGCCGGTGGGACCGGTGACCAGGATGATGCCGTTCGGCCGTCGCGTCATCTCGTCCCAGCGGGACAGGTCATCGTCCGCGAAGCCGAGCTCGGAGAAGCCCTTGACCAGCACCTCCGGGTCGAAGATCCGCATCACCAGCTTCTCGCCGAAGACGGTGGGCAGCGTGGACAGCCGCAGCTCGATCTCGCGGCCCTCCGCAGTCCGGGTCTTGATGCGGCCGTCCTGGGGGCGACGCTTCTCGACCACGTCCATCCGGCCGAGCAGCTTGATGCGGCTGGTCATCGCCGACAGCACCGCGGGCGGCACCTGGTAGACGTTGTGGAGCACGCCGTCGATCCGGAACCGCACCGCGCCGAGCTCGCGGCGCGGCTCGAGATGGATGTCGCTGGCGCGCTGGTCGAAGGCGTACTGCCACAGCCAGTCGACGATGGTGATGACGTGCTGGTCGTTGGCGTCGAGGTTGCGGCCGCTGCGCCCGAGCTCGACGAGCTGCTCGAAGCTGCTGGTGTGGCCGTTGCCGATGCCCTTGCTCGCCCCCCGGACCGAGCGCGCGAGGCTGTAGAACTCGACGATGTAGCGGGCGATGTCGACGGGGCTGGCAACCACCCGCACGATCCGCTTGCGCAGCAGCGCGGACAGCTCCTCCACCCACTCGTCGAACATCGGCTCGCAGGTCGCGATCACGACCTCGCCGGTCCGCACCTCGAGGGGCAGGATATCGAAGCGAGTCGCGTAGCTGCTCGACATCACGTCGGCCACCTTCGCGAAGTCGACCTTCAGCGGATCGATGTGTGCGTGCTCGAGCCCGGTGCGCTCGGCGAGCCAGGCGGTCAGCGCCTCGAGGTCGAGCTCGCGGTGCGGGGCGCGGGCGCTGCGCAACCTGCGCTCGGCGACCGCGATCAGCGCGTGGCGGCGGGCCTGCGTCAGGCGGGCGTAGCCGGTCTGCGTCTGGAGCTGCTCGGCGTCGATCAGCCCGTCCTCGTGGAGGGCGGCGAGCACGTCCTCCACCCCGAGCCGGCGTCCGCGCGCGCCGATCGGCCGGCCGTGGTCCGACGTGCGCGGCGTCGAACGCCGCGCGGGCGCGGGCTCGAGGACCGGGACGGGCACGGTGGGCTCTCCGGCGTGAGCCGGCAGCGCGGGATCGGCGAGGGGGCGCTTCATCGCGGCCGACGGTAGCACCGGCCCCATCGGCCGCCCGCCGTCGACGGACGGACGGTCGGCGCGAGCGGGTGATGCGGGCCGATCCCGTGGCTGGCGGCCGCGGACGGCGGCCCGCGCCGGTGCCCGGGGCCGCCCGCGGGCCCCTGCCCGCCTCAGCCGCCTGCGACCTGCTCGCGCAGCGCCTGGGCCCAGCCGCGCGCCGGCAGCCGCCAGCGCCGCTCGACCTCGGCGGCCCGCTCGAAGAGCATCCCCGCGTCGACCGCCAGCGGTGGCCCGGCGAAGGCCAGCACCACCAGGTTGCCGGCCTCGACCGGCGGCAGCACCAGCACCTGGCCGCCGAAGGCCTCGTCGATTCGAAGCCGGTTGCGCTCGAACGACGCGTGGTCGCTGCCGAAGAGATTGACCACCATCATGCCGGGCTCGGCTATAGCCCGGCGGACCGCCGCATAGAATTCGGGCGACTCGAGCACCGGGCCACGAGCGTCGCGGTCGTACAGGTCGACCTGCACGACACCGAACTGCCCGCGCGAACCCGGCCTCGCCACGAACTCGCCGGCATCGCCATGGACGATCTCGAGGCGCGAATCGTCCTCGGGCAGCGCGAAGAACCGCCGGCAGGCGGCGATCACGGTGGCGCCCTGCTCCACCGCGACCACCTCGGTCTGCGGCAGTTGCTTCCAGCACCACTTGGTCAGGGCCGCGGCGCCCAGACCGAGCTGCAGCACGCGGACCGGCGGCTCCATGAACAGCAGCCACGCCATCATGTGGCGCACGTAGTCGAGCTCGAGCTCGAAGGGCTTGCGCAGCCGCATCGCGCCCTGGATCCAGCGCGAGCCGAAATGCAAGTAGCGCACGCCGTCCTGCTCGGACAGCTCGATCGGTGGATCGACCGGCGCCGGGGCGACGCCGGTGGCGCGCGGACGGCGTCGGGCGGCGTCCTTGGGGCGGCTCACGGCGAGACCCAGCCGTCGGTGCGCAGGGCCGACCAGCGCGCGAGCTTAGCCT
>JBIIPQ010000367.1:0-4612 GCA_044342535.1 Burkholderiaceae bacterium | reverse complement strand
GTTCTTGGCGAGATTCAGGTACTGGCTGGTCATCGGCGGGATGATCACGCGCAGGGCCTGCGGCAGCGTGATCAGGCGCAGGCGCTGGCCGGGCGTCAGGCCGAGGGCCATCGCGGCCTCGCCCTGACCCCGGTCGACTGCCAGGATGCCGGCGCGGACGACCTCCGCGATGAACGCCGCGGTATAGGTCGACAGGCCCAGCAGCAGGGCCGCGAATTCGGGCGAGATCACGCGGCCGCCCTGGTAGTCGAAGCCCGAGAGCGCCGGCACGTCGAACGTCGTCGGCGCTCCGAACACCGCCCAGGCGAGCACCGGCAGTCCGAGCACCAGCCCGAGCGAGGGCCAGCCGACCGGCAGCTGGCGCCCGGTGGCGATCTGCGTGCGCCGGGCGTGGCCGCGCCAGAGCCAGGCGAGCACGATGCCCGCGATGAAGGCCCAGCCGGCCGCCGACCAGCCGACGTGCTCGGCCGGCCAGGTGAAGCGGAAGCCGCGCTGGCTCACGAACAGCCAGCCGCCGACCTCGATCGATTCCTTCACCGGCGGCAGCAGCTCGGTGAAGATGCCGTACCAGACGAAGAGCTGCAGCAGCAGCGGCACGTTGCGCATCACCTCGACGTAGGCCGAGGCGAGCTTGGCGAGCAGCCAGTTCGACGACAGCCGCGCGATGCCGATGAGGGTGCCGATGATCGTGGCGAAGAAGATGCCGAGCGCCGCCACGACGAGCGTATTGCCCAGGCCCACGAGGAAGGCGCGCAGGTACGAGTCCGAGGCCTCGTACGCGATGTGCTTCTCCGCGATCTCGAAGCCCGCCTCGCGCGACAGGAACGCGAAGCCGACCTGGATCTGCCGGGTCTCGAGATTGTGGAGCGTGTTGGAGACCAGGTACCAGCCGAGGCCGATCACGCCTGCGAGGAGCAGGGCCTGGTAGAGGATGTTGCGGACGCGTTCGCTGCGAAACATGGCCTGCCCCGGGAGTCGTTCCGCGAGGTCCGCGACGCTGACGCGCCGCGGACCTGATGCTTTCTCAGACTCGAACGATTACCGAATCGGCGGGGCGTACATCAGGCCGTCGTCCTTCCACAGCGCGTTCTGCCCGCGCTCGATGCCCAGCGGGCCGATGTTGCGGACGTACATCTCGCCGTAGTTGCCGACCGACTTGACCGCGCGCAGCAGCCAGTCGTTGTCGAGGCCCAGGCCCTTGCCCACGTCACCCGAGGTGCCGACCAGACGCTGGATCGGCGGCTCCTTGCTCTCGGCCTTGAGCTTGTCGATGTTCGCCGCGGTGATGCCGTACTCCTCGGCCTCGATCAGGCCGAACAGCGTCCGGCGCACGATCGTGAAGAACTCCCAGTCGCCGCGGCGGATCATCGGGCCGAGCGGCTCCTTCGAGATCGCGTCGGGCAGCACGACGTAGTCGTCCTTGTTCGGGGCCTTCAGGCGCGTGGCGGCGAGACCCGAGATGTCGGTCGTGTAGACGTCGCAGCGGCCGGCGAAGAACGCCTGCTCGATCTGGTTCAGCTCGGCGATGACGACCGGCTTGAAGGTCATCTTCTTCGTGCGGAAGTAGTCGCTCAGGTTCAGCTCGGTGGTGGTGCCCGGCTGCACGCAGACCGTCGCGCCGTTGAGCTGCGAGGCGCGCTTGATGTTCGCCGACTTCTTCACCATGAAGCCCTGGCCGTCGTAGAACAACGTGCCGGCGAACACCGAGCCCAGCGTCGCGTCGCGCGACGAGGTCCAGGTGGTGTTGCGCGACAGCATGTCGACTTCGCCGGACTGCAGCGCGGTGAAGCGGTTCTGCGCGTTCGTCGGGACGAACTGCACCTTGTTCGGATCGCCGAGGATGACGGCCGCGACGGCCTTGCAGAAGTCGGCGTCGAGGCCGGTCCACTTGCCCTGCGAATCCGGCGCGGAGAATCCGAGCAGGCCGGTGTTCACGCCGCAGCGCAGCATGCCTTTCGACTTGATCGCGTCGAGCGTCGGGCCGGCGGATGCGGTCAGGGGGGCCATCGCGGGCACCGCGATCGCAGCGGCGATCGCGAGTCGTTTGAGCCAGGGGGTCTTGGTCATTGGGGTTCCACTGTGGGGTTCGTGGTCATGCGCCGCGGCCGACGGACGGTCGGCTCAGGCAGCGTGGCGACGGAGTCTACGCGCATGGGAATGGCCTATACAAGGGAATGCCGGTGGCCTCCCCGGGCTTGTCTGGCGGGCAGCGTGGCGGCGCCCCGACACCCGCCCCGATGCAGCGCACGATGCCCGCGCGATGTCCTTGCGCAGGGCGCGACGCACTCCTTCCGTGCAGGGCCGGACAAGTGGTCGGCCTCGCGTCACGCGCGGCGACGGCAGGTCCCGGACACGGTCGCATCCGCCCTGCGACGGCGCGGCGAGCGAGAGGTCGGGCGGACGTGCAGCGAGCGACTCGGAAAGGGTCGGTGATCGAGTTCGCCGAGCAGGAGCGGCGCGGCGTCGAGGCGCTCGGCGAAGCCGACACCGCGATGACGCAGCCGCTCGCGGCGGTCCGCGACAGCGGGGGCACCGTCGGCGGGCTGGTCGGTCGCATGACGGCGCTGCACGCACGGAGCCGCCAGATCGTCGAGATCGTCGGCCTCATCGACGGGATCGCGTTCCGGACCAACATCCCCGCGCTGAACGCCGAGGTCGCGGCCGCCACCGCATCGCTCGACACCAGCGGTCGCGAGCTGCACGCGCGGGTCGCGGGCTTCAAGCTCGGCGATCGGTCCTGACCGGACACGCGGCGCACACCGGGTGCGCCGCGCGTTCGGAGGGCGCGCCCCGGGTGCGCCGCTCGTTCCGCGGGCACGCCTGCCGCGACCGGGGGTGCGGCGGCACGCTGGTAACATCGTTCGCATGACCGAAGATCCCCGCACGACGGGCCCCGGAGACACGCCCCCGCCCCGCCCCGCGGCCAGCCTGGTGCTGCTGCGCGACGCCCGAGACCGCATCGAGGTCCTGCTGCTCGAGCGTTCCGTCGACGACACGGTGCTGGCTGGCGCGCACGTGTTCCCGGGCGGCAAGCTCGATCGCGAGGATTCGGACGACGACGTGATCGCGCGCCTCGACGCCGACCCGGTCGCGCTGCACGCGATGCTCGGCGAGCCCGAGCTCGACGCGCGCGAGGCCGCGGCCCTGCACGTCGCGGCCCTGCGCGAGGCCTTCGAGGAGACCGGCGTGCTGATGGCGCGCGGCGCCGACGCCGCCATGGTGGCGCGGGCCCGCGCGCTGCACCGCGAGGGCCACGGCTGGGGCGAGCTGATGGCGGCGCTCGATCTGCGCCTCGACGCCTCGCTGATGCGGCCCTGGTCCCGCTGGGTCACGCCGAAGGTGCCGACGATGATGCGCAAGCGCTTCGACACCCGGTTCTTCATCGCGCGGCTGCCCGAGGGGCAGGTGCCCGAGCCCGACCCGCGCGAGGCGGTGGCCGCGCGCTGGATGGGTGCCCGGGAGGCGCTCGAGCGCTACGGATCCGGCGAGATCGACATGGCCGCGCCGCAGATCATGACGCTCGCGCACCTGTCGCGCTTCGCCGACGTGAATGCCGCGATGCACGACGCCTCCGGGCGGCGTCCGCCGGTGATCCGCCCGGAGCCGATCGAGACGGCGACCGGCCGGATCATCTGCTATCCGGGCGACCCGGCGCATCCGGTCACCGAGCGCGCGATGCCCGGCCCCACGCGCCTGCTCTTCGAGAAGAACCGCTTCCGCCCGGAGACCGGGTTCGAGGCCTGGTTCGACTGACCCCCCACAGGACGCCCCCATGACCCCCCCCCATCGCATCGCCGTCATCCCCGGCGACGGCATCGGCAAGGAAGTGATGCCCGAAGGGCTTCGCGTGCTCGACGCGGCCGCGCGCAGGTTCGGCATCCCGCTGCAGCTCGACCACTTCGACTTCGCCAGCTGCGACTACTACGCCCGGCACGGCAAGATGATGCCGGACGACTGGAAGGACCGGATCGGCGGCCACGACGCGATCTTCTACGGCGCGGTCGGCTGGCCCGACACGGTGCCCGACCACATCTCGCTCTGGGGCTCGTTGCTCCTGTTCCGGCGGGAATTCGACCAGTACGTCAACCTGCGGCCGGTCCGGCTGATGCCGGGCATCCCGTGCCCGCTCGTCGGCCGCAGCCCCGGCGACATCGACTTCTACGTGGTCCGCGAGAACACCGAGGGCGAGTACAGCTCGCTCGGCGGCCGCGCCTTCCCGGGCACCGACCGCGAGGTGGTGATCCAGGAGTCGATCTTCACCCGGCACGGCACCGACCGGATCATCAAGTACGCGTTCGAGCTGGCCCGCAAGCGCAAGAAGCAGCTGACCTCGGCGACCAAGTCGAACGGCATCTTCATCTCGATGCCCTACTGGGACGAGCGTGTCGAGGCGCTCTCCAAGCTGTACGCCGACGTCGCCGTCAAGAAGTTCCACATCGACATCCTGACCGCGCACTTCGTTCGCAACCCGCACTGGTTCGACGTGGTGGTCGCGAGCAACCTGTTCGGCGACATCCTGTCCGACCTCGGTCCGGCCTGCACCGGCACGATCGCGATCGCGCCGAGCGCCAACATCAATCCCGAGCGCACCTTCCCGTCGCTGTTCGAGCCG
>JBIIPQ010000366.1:0-4624 GCA_044342535.1 Burkholderiaceae bacterium | reverse complement strand
GCGACAGACGCTGTCGGTGCCGACCGCCTCGGCGGCGAGGGTCGAGCTCGGGGCCGGGGTCCGCGTGCAGGCCGCACGGGCATCGATCGCCGCACCGGGCGGCGCCTCGATCGACCCGGGGGTCGATCTGCGCGTCGCAGGGATCTCGGCCGCCTCCGAGCGGGTCGTGCTCGGCGGCACCGATGTGGCCGCGACCGGGTCGATCGTGCTGACCGACGGGCTGCTCGCCGCACTCGGCAGCGCGGACTCGATCGCGCTCTCGGCCTCCCGCGAGATCGCGCTCGCCGGCGGCGCGCAGGTCGGCACCGAGGCGCTCGGCACGCTCGCGCTGAGGGCACCCGTCCTCGCGAGAACGGGCGCGCTGGCGCCCGTGCGGATCATCGCCGGTGCATTCGACTGGCGCTGGAACGGGACCGATGCGACGCCCGGGGCGCTCGTGCCCGCCGCGACGCTGTCGGTCTCGGTGCAGGGCCGCACCGACGACCCGGCGCGCGACGGCCGCGTGACGCTGGGCGAGGGCGTGCGGCGGATCGAGGGCTTCGAGCAGACGACGATCACCGCCAGCGCTGCGCTGGGCGTCGCCGGATCGGGGGCGACGACGGTGGATGGGTCGCTCGCGATCACTGCGCCGGTGATCGCCGCGCAGGCTGGTTCGACGCAGCGGATCCAGGCGAGCGGCGCGCTCGTCACGCGCGGCGGCGCTGCGGCGTCCGCGGCCGCGACCGCGGGACCGGGCGGGCGATTGGTGCTCGAAGCGTCTCGCATCGATCACGGCGGCGCGATCCAGGCGCCGTCGGGTGAGGTGCGACTGCTGGCGACCGGCCCTGATGGACCGGCCGATGCCGCGATCGTGCTGCGACCGGGCAGCCGGATCGATGCATCGGGCGCGACGGTCGAGACCCGCGGCGTGCGCTACGGCACCTCGGGCGGATCGGTGGGCCTGAGCTCGGTCGCCGGGTCGATCGACGCGCAGGCGGGGTCCGCGATCGCGGTCACGGCCGGACCCGGCGATGCGGCCGGCGGCGTCGTGAAGGTCGAGGCGCCGACCGGGCGCGTCGCGCTCGCCAGCACCCTCGAGGGCCGCGCGACCGGCGCAGACCGGTCCAGCCTGTCGGTGGATGGGGCGGTGGTGAGCGACCCGAGTGCAATCCTGCGCGAGGCGCAGCGCGGCGGCTTCGATGGCTCGGTGACGGTCCGGGCCCGCAGTGGCGATCTCGCGATCACCGGCACGCCGGGCACGACCCTGCTCGGGGCGCGCGAGATCGGCCTGTCCGCGGACTCGGGCGATGTGTCGCTGACCGGCGCCCGTCTCGACGCGAGCGGGCCCGTCGGTGGCCGGATCGCGATCGATGCGGGCGGTGCGGTCCGCCTCGACGGTGCCAGCGCCCTCGCCGCCCTCGGCAGTGCGGGCCGCGGCGGCGAGGTGGCGCTCTCTGGTGCCGCTGGCGTCCGGGCCGCGGCGGGCGCCCGCATCGACGTCGGCGGCGTCACCGGTGGCGTGGTCGACGTGCGTGTCCCCGACCTGCGACTCGACGACGTCGCGATCTCGGCCGGCACGATCGTCGGCGCCTCGCAGACCCGGCTGACCTTCGTGCAGCGCTACGACGGCATCGAGTCCGTCACGCGCAACGCCGCCGGAAGCGGCATCCTCGCGCTCACCGACGCGTTCGCCGCGGCCGCCGCGTTCGCAAGCCCCGCGAACGTCGCGCGCGCCGCGCAGCGCCTGGGCGTCGGCGACACATCGACACTGCGACTGAGGCCGGAGATCGAGGTGCGCTCCACTGCGGGCGGTGACATCGCCGTGCAGGAGTCGCTCGACTTCTCCACCACCCGCTTCACGTCCTCGACCGCCGCAGATACCGCCGGGGTCCTGACGCTCGCTGCCGACCGGAACCTGCTGCTGACGGGCGGCTCGTCCGGCGCCGTGCTCGCGACCGCCGTGCTGAACGACGGGTTCGGTGGCGTCACTGGCAGGCTGGACAACACCGACCCCGATGCGCGCTTCATGGGGACCGCGCCCGCGACCTGGTCGTTCCGGCTGGTGGCCGGCGCCGATCGGGCGGCCGCCGACCCGTTGCGCACCCGTGCCCCCGGCGACCCGATCCTCGGCGGCACCGACGGCCGCATCGCGCTCGGCGCCGGCCGCTCGATCCGGACCGGCACCGGCTCGATCACGCTCGCCGCCGCCCGCGACATCCTGCTGGGCGTCGAATCGGCGGACGCGCTCGTGCCGCTCGATCTTGGCGTCGCATCGATCTTCACCGCGGGCCGGTCCGCACCGGCGCTCGATGGATTCAGTGATCCGAGAATCCAGGGCGCCTCGATCCGTCCGGCCTACACCCAGGACGGCGGCGACATCACCTTGCGCGCTGGCGCATCGATCCTCGCTGCCGAGAGCGAGCGCATCGTCAGCAGCTGGCTGTTCCGCAGCGGCCGGGTCGCCGCCGATGGCACGGTCGCGAACGCCACCTCGGGCGTCTCGTGGTGGCCGGAGTTCCGCTACTTCACGCAGAGCGTCGGTGCGCTCGGCGGCGGCACCGTCCGTATCGAGGCGGGTGCAGATATCAGCAACCTGTCGGCGGCGATCGGCTCGTCCGGGCGACTGCCCGGAACAAACACCTTCGCCGCGGATCCGGTCGTCACCGGCGGCGGACGGCTCGACGTGCGCGCCGGCGGGTCGATCGGCAGCGGCACCTACACCGTCATGCTCGGCTCCGGGCGGATCGTCGCCGGCGACACCGTCGCGCCGACCCGCGAACTCGAGGGTCGACCGGTGCCGACCCTGGTCGCGCTCGGCGATGCGGCCGTCTCGATCGAGGCGCGGCGCGATCTCACCTTCGGCCGGGCGTACAACCCCACGCTTGCGCCGCAACGCTTCGAGAACGCCCGCGGCTTCCGCGAGCGCACGCACTTCAGCACCTACGGCGAGTCGAGCGAGCTGTCGCTCGAATCGCTGTCGGGCGCGGTCGAACAGCGGTCGGTCAACCCGACCGCGCTCGCCGATGCAGCCGGCTCGCCGACCGGGAACTACACCGACCGCGATACGCCGATCATGCTCTGGCCGGCGCGGCTCCTGGTCCGGGCGCCCGTTGGCGATGTGCGGCTGCAAGATGAGGACGAGATCCTGCTGTCGCCGTCCGCCCGCGGTCAGCTCGACGTGGTCGCAGGTCGGTCGATCACCGGCAGCGGCACCGTGACCCAGTCCGATGCCGATCCGATCCTCGCCTTCGGTGTGCGCCAGCCGTTCGCCGAGATCGACGCGCGTGCCCGCGAGTTCACGTCGGCCGCACACGCCCAGGTGCCGGTCCACCGCGACGACGACGAGCCGTCGCGACTGGTCGCCGGCCGTGATGTCGCGACCTCGCCCGACGCCGCTTCGCCGTTGAGCATCGTCACCGCCGAAGCGCTTCAGGTCGACGCCGGCCGCGACGTCCGCAACCTCGTGCTGTCGGTCCAGAACGTCCGCGCCTCCGATGTGACGCGCGTCGTCGCCGGCCGCGACGTGGTCAACGAGTCCAAGACCATCGGCAATGGCCAGCTCCAGCTCGGAAGCCCGCTCGGCATCGCCGTGACCGGCCCCGGCCGGCTCGACGTCCGGGCCGCCCGCGACATCGCGATGGGCACCTCGAAGGGTATCGTCACCCGCGGCAACCTCGAAAACCCCGCGCTGCCGGAGCGGGGCGCGTCGATCGTGCTGGTTGCGGGTCTTCCCGAAGACCCCGCGTACGACGCCTTCCTGACCGCGTATGCGGGGCCGCAGGCAAACGGCGGACCGCGCCTCTACCAGCAGGAGATGATCGCCTTCGTGGCGGCGGAGACCGGTGCGTCCGGCCTGGACCTCGAAGCCTCGTGGTCGAGGCTGCAGGCGCTGCCGGCCGACCGCCGCAGCGAGCTCGCGCGCTCGCTGTTCTTCCTCGAGCTGCGCACCGCGGGCCGCGCGGCCTCCGACCCGTCCAATCCGACATTCCGGGATTTCCAGGACGCCTACGACGTGATGGCCGTGATGTTCCCGAAGGACGGGCGCGGCAACGTCGACCTGGTCTTCAGCCAGGTCAAGACCGAGCGGGGCGGCGACATCCGGATGATGGTGCCGGGCGTGGTCTGCCGCGGCGCGGCCGCCGACTGCGCATCGACCGACGCGAGTCAGAAGGTCGGCAACATCTCGGTCGGCCTCACCTCCCCGCCCGCCGAACTCGCGCAGGGCAAGCCCGCCAGCGAACTCGGCATCTTCACCCTCCAGGGCGGGGACATCCAGGCTGCGGTGGGCAACGACATCGCGGTGAACCGCTCGCGGATCCTCACGGTCGCTGGCGGGGGCATCACGCTGTTCAGCGCCACTGGCGACATCGACGCGGGCCGCGGCTCGAAGTCGGCGACCAGCGCGCCACCGCCACTGGTGCGGGTCGACGACGCCGGCAACATCGTCGTCGAGCTCCCCGGCGTGGTCGAAGGCTCGGGCATCGGCGTGCTGGTCACCCAGCCCGGCGTGGTGCCGGGGGACATCGACCTGTTCGCACCCAAGGGCATCATCGACGCAGGTGAGGCGGGCATCCGCGCGGCCGGCAACATCACGGTGTTCGCGTCCCAGGTGCTGAACGCGTCGAACATCTCCGTCGGGGGCGCG
>JBIIPQ010000365.1:0-4639 GCA_044342535.1 Burkholderiaceae bacterium | reverse complement strand
GCCCGGCGCCGCCGAAGCCGCCGATCATCACGGTGGCGCCGTCCCGCACGCCGGCGAGCGCGTCGGCCAGCGTCTTCACGGTCTTGTCGATCATGGGGGTGCGTCTCCTCAGGCTTGCGCCGATGTGTTCGACTGGCGCACACTTGTGCGATGAGCGAACGCGATCGGCGATTGGACCCGATGCCCGGAGGGCTGTCAACGCGCGGGGCGGCGGTTTCGGCGCGGCGCGCCGCGGTGACCGACGACGCGTCCGGCGACTTCGTCCAGTCGCTCGCACGCGGCCTCGCGGTGATCCGCGCATTCGACGCCGAGAATCCCGCGCTCACGCTGTCCGATGTCGCTCGCCGCGCCGGGGTCTCGCGGGCCGCCGCGCGCCGGCTGCTGCTCACGCTGGTCGAGCTCGGCTACGCCGAGTTCGACGCCCGCCTCTTCCGACTGCGCCCCAAGGTGCTCGAGCTGGGCTTCTCGTACCTGCACGGCACCGGACTGTGGGGCGCCGCGCAGCCGGTGATGGTCGAGCTGGTCGAGCGCCTGCACGAGAGCTGCTCGGCCGCCGTGCTCGACGGCGACGACATCGTCTACGTCGCGCGCGTGCCCACCCGCACGCGGATCATGTCGATCACGCTGGGCCTGGGTTCCAGGCTGCCCGCGCACCTGACCTCCATGGGCCGCGTGCTGCTCGCCGCGCTGCCGGGCGCCGAGCTCGATCGGCGGCTCGCCGCGCTCGGGGCCGTCGAGGCCCGCACCGAGCGCACGCTCACCGACGTCGCCGCACTGCGCCGCGCGATCGCGAAGGTGCGCACCCAGGGCTTCGCCCTCCTCGACCAGGAGCTCGAGCCCGGCCTGCGCTCGGTCGCGGTGCCGGTGCACGGGCCGGGCGGTGCGGTGATCGCGGCGCTCAACGTCGGCACGCACGCGTCGCGGGTGACGCTGGACGACCTGAAGGCTCGGGTGCTGCCGGCGCTCAAGGAGACGGCAGAGGCGGTGTCGCGGGCGATGGGCGGGGCGGTGGGCTGACCCGGGAGCGGCCGTCCGACCGGTCGATCGAACCCCGGGGGTACGGCTCCCGGACCAGTACATCCGTGGATGTACACGTCGATTCGGGCTTGATAGGATGTATTCGTACATCTCGTTAGGCAGCCACCCGTGACCACCACCCGCCTCTTCCGGAACGGCAACTCCCAGGCCGTCCGCATCCCCGCGGAGCTCGCCTATCCGGGTACCGAACTCGAGCTCGAGATCGAGCGGCACGGGGACGAACTCCGGATCCGCCCCGCCCGGCGCCGGATCGGCAACGTGCTGGGCGCACTCAAGGCGTTCGGGCCCGAGTTCATGGGGACGGGGCGTGGCCGCCATGACGAGTCCGAGCGGGACACCCTGTGACCCCGCGCTACCTGCTCGACACGAACATCTGCATCTACCTGATGAGGCACCAGCCACCCGAGGTGGCGGCGCGGTTCGCCGAGTGCTGGGTCGGAGACGTGGTCATCTCGGCGGTGACGATGGCCGAACTCGCGTACGGGGTCGCGCGCGCCGAGCCGGCGCGCCGGACTGCGCTGCGCCGCGCGCTGTCGCGCTTCGTGGCGGAGGTCCCGGTCGCGCCGTTCGACGAGGCGGCGGCAGCGGCCTACGGACCGGTCCGTGCCGCATCCCGCGACCGCAGGCGCGATGCGCTGGACCGCCTGATCGCGGCCCATGCGCTGGCCCTCGACGCGACGCTGGTCACGAACAACGAAGCCGACTTCGCCGGCTATCCGGGGCTGCGCGTCGACAACTGGGTGGGCCGGGCGTAACCGTCCCGCAGCAGCCGCTTCATCAGCTTGCCCGCCTCCGTGCGCGGCAGCGCCGCGACGACGTCCACCGACATCGCCGATGCTCGCGCACAAGTCGGCGGGCGCGTACCGCAGCTTCTGGAAGATCGCGTCGTCGGCGGCGTTCGGGCCGATGCTGCCCATCAACATCGTGTGCCCGTCGGGCCCGGCGCGCAGCATCGCCTGCATGCCGAACACCTGGCCGTCTACGTCGCGCGTGTGCCCAGCCGTCAGCCGACCCGGCGCGACTGCTCTCGACGCATCAGCAGTGTCGTCGCGGCCGACAGCACGACGAGCGTCGCCGCAATGACTGCCAGCTCGCGCCCTCCGACCGGACGCCCGGCCACCAGCGCCCACGCCGCCTCGGCGATGTGCCGGGTCGGAACGAGCGCCGAGATCGCCTGCACGCCCTCGGGCAATCCGGCAGGCGGAATCCACAGCCCGCTCAGGTAGGCCTGGGCGAGGAACAGCACGTTCGCCACGGGGACGACCGCCCGGGCGGAGGCGAGGTGTCCGAGCAGCACGCCGGCGAGTCCGTAGGGGACCGCCGCGGCGAGCGAGACGAGCAGGATCGTGGCCGCCTCGGTCATCGAGAGCGGCACGCCCTGCGCGACGGACGCGACCGCGAGCACCCATGACGCGGACGCGACGCTGAAGGCGAGCGCCGCGCACAGATGCGCCACGGTCCGAGGTCCGCTCGCGCCGGGCAGCCGCTGCAGCGTCATCTCCCAGGCCGACTCGCGGTCCTGCGCGAGGCCGACCGCGAACTGGAAGAACGCCACGCTGCCCGCACCGTACAGACAGAACGAAACGACCTGCTCCAGGGCGCGCTCCGGGGACCCCGCCGTGAACGAACCGAACGCGAACTGCAGCAGTCCGGGGAGCACGATGGTCGGCACCCAGAACTCCGGGGTCCGCATCAGCGTCGCGAACTGATACCGCAGGTGGGCCCGCAACAGCATGACGGCCGTCGGCGCACTCGGGCTCATCCTGCCTCCGCGATCGATCCGGACGAGCCAGGACCCACGCCCCGCGATCGATCGCGGGCCCCGGCGGAGAAGAGGAAGCGCAGGCGCTCTTCCATCGTCGGGGAGCGGACCGCGAGCGCCGATGCGGCCACGCCGAGCCCGACGAGGTCGCCGACCAGTCGCTCGGGTTCGTGGGTCAGGTAGACACGCTGCCTCGCGACGAGGATCGACGGCAGGTCGACGCGCGGCGTCAGCGCCGTCCCGTGCGCGACGACGACGACTTCGCCCGACGCGGTCGCCAGATCGGACAGGCGCCGGTCGTGAGTCAGGGTGCCGCGCTCCAGCACGCAGACCCGGTCGGCGAGACTCACGACCTCGTCGAACTGATGCGTCGAGACCAGCAGCGTCCCGCCTTCGGTCACGTAATGCAGCGCGTGCGCCCAGAACGCCTCTCGGGCGTCGATGTCCAGCCCGGCGGTGGGCTCGTCGAGCACCACGACCTCGGGGTTGCCGCAGAACGCGAGCGCCAGCGCGACGCTGCGCCGCTGGCCGCCGGACAGCAGGCGCGTGCGCTTGTCCAGGTGGGGGCCGAGACCGAACGCGTCCGACAGTCGACGCAGGTCGGTCGATCGTGCGTAGTGCGCACCGACGAACGAGATGATCTCGCGTACCGTGAGCTGCGGGACGAACGCCGTGTCCTGCGGGGTCGAGCCGAGCCGAAGACGGGCCGCCCGGCTGCGTGGATCGAATCCGCACAGCCGGACCTCGCCCCGATCCGGCCGCCGCAGTCCGGTGAGGATCTCCAACAGGGTGCTCTTGCCCGCACCGTTGGAGCCGAGCACGGCCACAGACTCGCCCGGTCGGATGGCGAGGCTCACGTGCTCGAGCGCGTGCACCGCGCCGTAGCGCTTGCCGACGCCGACCGCGGAAACGACCTCGCCGATCACGCGCAACACTCGCGCTCCGCCGCGATCGGCGCAGGCAACGGCAGACAACGATCGACGGCATCCTGCATCGAGAGGCCTTCTTGCTCGGAACCCGATGGTCGCGCCGTCCGCGATGTCATGGCGTTCCGACCGCATAGGCTAAGGCAGCCGCAAGCGATTGTCTTCTCGACCGAATGGGCTAGTCTCCTCTGAGGAGACCGCCCCTCGTCGAGTCCCTCGCCGCACTGAGGGATCTCGGCTTGCGCGGGGTCCAGCGCCTTAGGCTCAGCACCTCCGATCATCGGGTAGACCCCACACATGCGCGCGTGCTTCTGGCCGTCGAACGAGACGTCCTCCGGCAACGGGCGACAACGCTCGCCTCGCGGCGCAGAGGCGCTGGCGGGACTGGCGATCGCGGTGGCAGCACACGGCAGCAACGCGGGGGCGACGGAGGTGAGGGTCCTCATCGAGTCGGTGACGCCGGGTCGCGGGCCGGTGCGGGTGGCCGTCGTCGGCGAAGCCGCGACCCGGCGGTTCCCCGGCATCGCCCCCACCGACGTTCTCGCGCAGACTTCGCTGCAGCCGGGGTCGACGCCGATCGAAACGGTGTTCGAGTTGCCACCGGGGCGCTACGCGATCACGGTCTTCCAGGATACCGACCAGGACGGGGAACTCGCCCTCAAGGGGCCTTGGAACATGCCGACCGAGCCGTATGGCGTGAGCAACAATCCACGGTCCGCGATGCGAGCACCCACGTTCGACGAGTCTGCCTTCACGGTCGGTGCGGAGCCGATCCGAATGACCATCCGGCTACGCCGCTGAGGCCGATTGCGCCGGTTATCCCGGGCTGCGCGTCGACAACTGGGTGGGCCGGGCGTCACCGTCCCGCAGCAGCCGCTTCATCAGCTTGCCCGCCTCCGTGCGCGGCAGCGCC
>JBIIPQ010000364.1:0-4641 GCA_044342535.1 Burkholderiaceae bacterium | reverse complement strand
AACCTGCTGGTCGGCCGCGAGCTGCAGCGGGAGTACGGGCAGGAGCCGCAGTGCATCCTGACGATGCCGCTGCTGGTCGGACTCGACGGGGTGGAGAAGATGTCGAAGTCCAAGGGCAATTACGTCGGCATCACCGACGCGCCCGACGACATGTTCGGTAAATTGATGTCGATCTCCGACGATCTGATGTGGAACTACTTCGATCTCCTGTCTTCGATGACGATCGAGACGGTTGCCGCGCTGCGTACGGAATGTGCGTCCGGCCGCAATCCGCGCGACGCGAAGGTCCTGCTCGCCGGCGAGATGGTGGCGCGGTTTCATGGCGCGCCTGCAGCCGAGGCGGCCCGCGAGGCCTTCGACGCACGCTTCGCCCGCGGCGCGCTGCCGGAGGACCTGCCCGAGGTCTCGATCGCCGGTGCGCCGGTTGCGATCGCGCAGCTGCTCAAGCAGGCCGGGCTGGTGAGCTCGACCAGCGACGCCATGCGCAACATCGAGCAGGGCGGCGTGCGGATCGACGGAGACAAGGTGTCGGACAAGGGTCTGAGGCTCGGCGCCGGCACCTTCGTCGTACAGGTCGGAAAGCGCCGCGCGGCGCGCGTGACCGTGGCCTGATGGCGCGGCCGGGGCGTCGATGATCGCGCTGATCCAGCGCGTCGCGCGTGCCCACGTCGAGGTCGAAGGCGCGAGCGTCGGGGCCATCGGGCCGGGGCTGCTGGCGCTGGTCTGCGCCGAGCGCGGCGACACGCCCCGGCAGGCGCAGGCGCTGCTGGCGAGGCTCCTGGCCTACCGGATCTTCGCCGACGACCGGGGTCGGATGAACCGCTCGCTCGCGGACCTGGCCGGCGGTCTGCTGCTCGTGCCGCAGTTCACGCTGGCTGCCGATACCCGCAGTGGCTTGCGTCCGAGCTTCACGCCCGCCGCCCCGCCGGCAGTGGCTCGCGTGCTGTACGAAGACATCGTGTCGCGGGCCCGGCTCGCCCATGCGGCGGTCGAAACCGGTATCTTCGGTGCGGACATGCGGGTGCATCTCGTCAACGACGGGCCGGTCACGTTCTGGCTGCGCGCGGATCCGGAGTCACCCGAGGCACCCGGGGCAACCGCTACGGACGAGGTCACGACATGAAGCTGAGGAGCGATTCCTTCGTCGACGGCGAGGCCATCCCCGCCGAGTTCGCCTTCGCGCGCGTCGACCCGAAGCACCGTGTCGCGCTGGCGCCCAACCGCAACCCGCACCTGGCCTGGTGGGATCTGCCGCAGGGCACGCGCTCGCTGGTGCTGATCTGTCACGACTTCGATGCGCCGAGCGTGCCGGATGACGTCAACCATCCGGACCGGGAGGTCCCGACCTCGCTGGCGCGCGTCGACTTCCACCACTGGGTGCTGGTCGACCTGCCGCCGGCGCTCGCGTCGATCGCGGCCGGCGAGTTCTCCGACGAGGTCGTGCCGAAGGGCAAGTCCGGGCCGGAGGCCCGGCACGGCGCGCGGCACGGGCTGAACGACTACACCGCCTGGTTCGCGCAGGACCACGACATGGCGGGCGAGTACTACGGCTACGACGGCCCGTGCCCGCCGTGGAACGATGCGCTGATCCACCGCTACCAGTTCGCGCTCCATGCGATCGACCTCGAGCGGCTGCCGCTCGAGGGCCGTTTCACCGGGCCGCAGGCGCTCGCCGCGATGCAGGGACACGTGCTGGCGCGCGCCACGATCTCCGGACGCTACAGCCTGAACCCCAGGCTCGCGGAGCAGCCGGTCCCGCCCGCCTGATCGGATCCGCCTATTCGCGGGTCCGCACCCGCCGCCCTGGACCTCTCCCGACGATGCCTCCGACAGACCTGATCCTGCTGCGCCACGGCGAGACCGACTGGAACCGCGAGCGCCGCATCCAGGGGCAGCTCGACACGCCTCTCAACGGCGAGGGGATCCGGCAGGCGCGGGCCGCGGCGCGCCGACTCGCCGCCGAGCGGGCGAGCTGGGGGCTGGTGCCGGCCCCCGGCAGGTCGGCGCCGGTGATGGTCAGCAGCGACCTGATGCGCTGCCGCCAGACGGCAGAGCCGATCGCGGCCGCCCTCGGCCTGGACTGCGCGCACGACGCCCGGCTGCGCGAGCGCGGATTCGGCGTGTTCCAGGGCCGGACCTATCCGGAGGTACAGCGCGACGATCCGGAGCGCTTCGCGCGCTGGATGCACCGAGATCCGGACTTCGAGGTCGAGGGCGGCGAGTCGCTGCGCACCTTCGGTGCGCGCGTCGAGTCGGCGCTTGTCGGGCTGGCCGTCGCGCATCGGGGCCGCACCGTGGTCGTGGTCACCCACGGCGGCGTGCTCGACGTCGCCAACCGACTGTGCCGCGGCCTGGCGATCGGGGCGCCGCGCGATTTCGAGATCCCGAATGCCGGGCTGAATCGGCTGCGGTTCGACGGCGAGCGCTTCGAGCTGCTGGTCTGGGGGGACGTCGGGCACTGGCAGGACTCGCTCGACGAGCTCTGAGGCCGAGGTGCAGCGGGCCAGCCCTACGGGCGTCCCGGGGAGCGGGCGCATCCCGTGCCGATCCCTTACAATCCTGCCTCGTCCGCGTGACTGGCGAGTAAGGGTGAATCGACACCGTGAAACGCGGATCTGGTGGCCTCTCGGGCCACCCGCCGTTCGCCTGGGGCCGGCCGCGGGTTTCGCGGTGCAAGCGCCGTGTGCGGCCGAATGCCGGCCGCACGGCCTCCCCGACTGCACTTAGGATTCAGCATGTACGACCGCAACCAAGGGATCGCTCAGGCCGATCCCGAGCTCTGGCAGGCCATCCAGGCCGAGGACCGCCGCCAGGAAGCCCACATCGAGCTGATCGCGTCCGAGAACTACGCGAGTCCGGCGGTGATGGCGGCCCAGGGCTCGCAGCTCACGAACAAGTACGCCGAAGGCTATCCCGGCAAGCGCTACTACGGCGGCTGCGAGCATGTCGACGTCGCCGAAGCGCTCGCGATCGAGCGTGTCCGGCAGCTCTTCGGCGCTGACGCGGCCAACGTGCAGCCGCATTCGGGCGCCCAGGCGAATCAGGCGGTGTTCCTCGCCTTCCTCAAGCCCGGTGACCGGATCATGGGCATGAGTCTCGCCGAGGGCGGACATCTGACCCACGGCATGCCGCTCAACCTGTCGGGCAAGTGGTTCGACGTGGTGTCCTACGGGCTCGATGCGAACGAGGCGATCGACTACGAGGCGATGGAGCGCCGCGCGCGCGAGACGAAGCCGAAGCTGATCATCGCCGGCGCGTCGGCCTATTCGCTGCGCATCGACTTCGAGCGCTTCTCGCGGGTGGCCAAGGAGATCGGCGCGATCTTCATGGTCGACATGGCGCACTACTCCGGCCTCATCGCCGCGGGCGTCTACCCGAACCCGGTGCCGCATGCCGACGTCGTCACCTCCACCACGCACAAGAGCCTGCGCGGCCCGCGCGGCGGCATCATCCTGATGAAGGCCGAGCACGAGCGCGCGATCAACTCGGCTGTGTTCCCGGGCCTGCAGGGCGGGCCGCTCATGCATGTGATCGCCGCCAAGGCGGTGGCCTTCCGCGAGGCCCTGCAGCCCTCGTTCAAGGACTACCAGAAGCAGGTGATCTCGAACGCGCGCGTGCTCGCCGAGACGCTGATCGGCCGCGGGCTGCGGATCGTCTCGGGCCGCACCGAGTCGCACGTGATGCTGGTCGACCTGCGTGCCAAGTCGATCACCGGCAAGGAAGCCGAGGCCGTGCTCGGCCAGGCCCACATCACGGTCAACAAGAACTCGATCCCGAACGACCCGGAGAAGCCCTTCGTCACCAGCGGCATCCGGCTCGGCACGCCCGCGATGACCACGCGGGGCTTCGGCGAGGCCGAGGCGCAGCAGGTCGGCAACCTGATCGCCGACGTGTTCGACGCGCCGCGCGATGCGGCGAACATCGACCGCGTGCGCGCGAAGGTCGGCGCGCTGACCGCGCGCTTCCCGGTCTACCGCTGAGGGTCCGGAGGGGCCGCGCGCGCGTGGCACAATCCGCGCGATGCGCTGCCCCTTCTGCGATCACCCCGACACCCAGGTCATCGAGACCCGCGAAGCCGACGACGGCGATGCGATGCGCCGACGGCGCCGCTGCGCCCACTGCGACAAGCGCTTCACCACCTACGAGCGCGTCGAGCTGTCGCTGCCGGCGGTGGTCAAGAAGAACGGCATGCGGGCCGACTACGACCGCCGCAAGCTGCGCGCCTCGCTCGCGCTCGCGCTGCGCAAGCGGCCGGTGACCTCGGAGGCGGTCGACGCGACGATCGGCCGCATCGAGGAGAAGCTGCTCGCTCTGGGGGCTCGCGAGGTGCCGAGCGAGCGCATCGGCGAGCTGGTCATGCGCGAGCTCAAGAAGATCGACAAGATCGCCTACGTGCGCTTCGCGTCGGTGTACCGGGAGTTCGGCGACGTCGACGAGTTCGCGTCGGCGGTCGAGGAGGTGCAGCCGAAGGTGCTGAAGGGCAGGAAGAGGTAGGCGGTCGGGGGAGGGTGTTGGGTCGAGGTTCGCGCCCGGGTTCCGGCAAGCATGCCGGAACCTCTTGAGCGGGCGGCGGCCAGTGGCGGTCGAGGTTCGCGCCCGGGTTCCGGCAAGCATGCCGGAACCTCTCGAGCGGGCGGCGGC
>JBIIPQ010000363.1:0-4647 GCA_044342535.1 Burkholderiaceae bacterium | reverse complement strand
AAGGCGCCTCCGCCGCGCGCGAGAGCCTCCCGCCACCGGTCGTGCGCGCCCCGCTCGAGCGTCGCGCCGACCCCGACGGTGGCGCGCCCGAGCATCGGCTGCTGTCGGTGCTGAGCGAGGTGAGCCTCGCCGACTTCCCGCTGAAGCCCCAGCGCCTGCGGATGGACCCCGACGACGCGCTCGCCCGGCTGAGCCGCGGCGACTGGCTCGAGCTGATCGGCCGCGACGGTGAGCCGCAGGACGTGAAGGTGGCCTGGATCAACTCGCGCCGGACCGTGGTGCTGCTGGTCCGCCGGCCGGACCGCCGCGCGCTGTCGCTGCGTGCCTCCGAGCTGCGCGAGCGCTTCGCCACGCAGCGCGCGTCGCTGATTGCCTGACGGGCGGGACGACGCGCGTCAGCGCGCCGGGAAGGTCACGATGTGGTCTGCCGCGAAGCGGATGCCGATCGCCTCGCCGATCCGGTGGTCATGGTGGCTGGGCACGAGCGCGAGCAGCCGCTGGCCGCTCGGCAGCTGCAGGGTGTAGAGGAACTGCGCGCCTCGGAACGCCTTGCGCAGCACCTGTGCCTGGATCGGGCTCGCATCGTCGTGCATCACGTCGTCCGGCCGGAGCAGCACGGTGAGCTCGCCGCCGGGGCCGGCGTTTGCCCGGGCCTGGGCGAGCTCGTCGTCGTTCGGGATCGGCAGCGTGCCGAGCTCGACCTCGAGCTGCGCCGAATCGTTCCCGTCGACCAGCCAGCCGCGCAGGAACACGCCCATGCCGACGAAGTCCGCGACGCTGCGGCTCGCGGGATGGTGGTACAGGCGGTAGGCCTCGTCCCACTGGGCGATCCGCCCGCCCTCCATCACGCCGACGGTGTCGGCGAGGGCGAAGGCCTCGTACTGATCGTGCGTCACCATCAGCGTGGTCGTGCCGGCCCGCTTCAGGATGTCGCGCAGCTCGAGGGCCAGGTTCTCGCGCAGGTCGGGATCCAGGTTGGAGAAGGGCTCGTCGAGGAGCAGCAGCGCCGGGGCGGGCGCCAGCGCACGCGCCAGCGCCACCCGCTGCTGCTGTCCGCCCGACAGCTCGTGCGGGTACCGCTCGCCGACGCCCGACAGGCCGACCAGCGCGAGCATCCGCGCGATCCGGTCGCGCCGCTCGGCCCCGCCGAGCCGGCGCAGCCCGAAGCCCACGTTGCCCGCCACATCGAGGTGCGGGAACAGCGCGTAATCCTGGAACACCACGCCGACGCCGCGCTTCTCCGGCGGCAGCACCGCTGCCGGCGCCGACACCTGCCGGCCCGCGATGCGGATCGCGCCGGCATCCGGCGTCACGAAGCCCGCGACGGCCCGCAGCGCGGTGGTCTTGCCGCAGCCCGAGCTGCCGAGGAGGCAGCCGATCTCGCCCCCGGCCAACGCGAACGTCAGGCCATCGAGGACCTGGATCCGGCGCCCGTCCGATTCGAACGCGATCGACAGGCCGTCGACGGCGAGCGAGGTCGCCGCGGCGTCCGCAGGGGCGCCACTCGCCCGGGCCATTTCGGTCTGCCGATCGACGGCGGCGGACGGGGCACGGTCCATCAGATGCGATTGCCTATAATTCTCATTGCCATGAATGATTGTAGCCCGAGCCGTTCGCCGGCCGCCTCGCCGACCGTCGCCCGATGAGCCCGCCCGCCGACAGCGCCGGGACCTCCCGCACATGACCCGCTCCCCGTTCGGATGGGTCGCGGGCGGCGTCGCCGTCTCGGTGGTCGCACCGCAGGTCGCGCTGCTCTGGGTCGCGCTGCAGCCGACCGGCCCCGACGCGCTCGCGCACCTGCTGTCCACGGTGCTGCCGCGCTACACGCTGACCTCGCTGCTGCTGGTCGCCCAGGTCGCCGCCTGCGTGACGCTGCTCGGCGTCGGTGCCGGCTGGCTGGTCGCAGCCTACGAGTTCCCGGGCCGCCGGGCGCTCGAGATCGCGCTCATCCTGCCGCTCGCGATGCCGGCCTTCGTGCTCGCCTATGCGTACACCGACTTCCTCGACACCAGCGGGCCGCTGCAGGGCTGGCTGCGCGAGACGACCGGATGGTCGATCGGCCAGTACTGGTTCCCACCGGTGCGTTCGTTGCCCGGGGCTGCGCTCTTCCTGTCGCTGGCGCTCTATCCGTATGTCTACATGCTGGCGCGCAATGCGTTCGCCGAGCGCAGCGCGTCGCTCGCCGAGGCCGCCCGCTCGCTCGGGTTGCCCGCGCCGCTGGTCTGGTGGCGGGTCACCTGGCCGGTGGCCCGGCCTGCGGTGGTCGCCGGGCTGACGCTGGTGACGATGGAGACGCTCGCCGACTTCGGTACCGTCAACTTCTTCGCGGTCGATACCTTCTCGGCCGGCATCTTCCGGGCATGGCAGGGCCTGGGCGACCGGGCCGCCGCCGCGCGGCTCGCGCTGGTGCTGCTCGGGGCGGTGCTGCTGCTGGTCTGGATCGAACGCCGCCAGCGCGGGCGCATGGCGTTCCATTCGCGCACCGCGCGACCGGCACGCGTGCGTCGGCTGCGGGGCGCGGCGGCGTGGGGGGCGACCCTGCTGTGCCTGCTGCCGGTGCTGGCGGGCTTCGTCCTGCCGGTGGTGCTGCTGCTGCGGGCGGCGGCCGGCCAGGGCGTCTGGCTCGACGCGCGCCTCGCGCAGTGGGCGGCCAACACCGCGCTGCTGTCGGGCCTCGCGGTCGCGGTGGTGGTGCCGCTCGCACTTGCGCTGGCCTATGCGGTGCGGCTCGCGCAGACGCGCTGGATGACCGCCTTCGCGACCATCGCGGGCGCCGGCTACGCGGTGCCTGGGATCGTGCTCGGTGTCGGCCTGCTGGCGGTGGTCGGGGCGGTGGACCGCGCATGGGCGTGGGGCGCGGGCACTGGCCTGCTCGTGGGCGGCACCGCGGTGGCGGTCGTCTATGCCTACTGCGTGCGCTTCTTCGCCGTCGCGCAGCACGGCCTGGAGGCCTCGCTCAAGCGGATCAGCCCCTCGATGGACGCGAGCGCGCGCACCCTCGGCGCCGGACAGTTCGAGATGCTGCGTCGCGTGCACTGGCCGCTGCTGCGTCCGAGCATCGCCACCGCGGCCCTGCTGGTGTTCGTCGACTGTCTCAAGGAGCTGCCGGCGACGCTGGTGCTGCGGCCGTTCAACTTCGACACCCTGGCCGTGGTGGCGTACAACTTCGCCGCCGACGAGCGGCTCGCCGAGGCGGCACTGCCCTCGCTCGCGATCGTGCTCGTGGGCCTGCTGCCGGTGGTCGTGTTGGCCCGCAGCTTCCGACGCCTGTAGGGCGGGAGAGCGGCCGGCCGCGGCACTGCCCGGACGCGCGTCAGCCCGCCGCCGACCCGACCCCGAGCGCCTGCCGCGCGAGGGGCCACAGCACCGTCGCCCACGTGGCACCGACCAGCAGCAGCGCGATGAGCACCGCCGCGCTGCCCAGGTCCTTGGCCTGCTTCGACAGTGCGTTCCGCTCCAGCCCCACCCGGTCGACCACCGCCTCGAGTGCCGAGTTCAGCAGCTCGACGATCAGCAGCACCGCGAGCACACCGACCAGCGCGAGCTTCTCGAGCGCGCCCACCGGCATCCACAGCGCGATCGGCGCCAGCACCGCGCACAGCGCGAGCTCCTGCCGGAACGCCGCCTCGTCGCGCCAGGCGGCGCGCAGGCCTGCCATCGAGTTGCGGCCGGCTGCCGCGATGCGGGCGAATCCGCCACGACTCTTGAAGGGGCTGTCCGAGGCCAAGGTCCATCCCGGGAGCAGGGCGCACCGCGTGCGAAGGCAAGGAGGATAGCGGAGAGCGTCCGCGCGTTGGCCATCGGCGTGCTCCGGTTGGACAGCCCCGCTGCGTTGCTGATATAGTTTTGGGCTCGCAGGCGCGTAGCTCAGTTGGTTAGAGCACCACCTTGACATGGTGGGGGTCGTTGGTTCGAATCCAATCGCGCCTACCACATTCCTGCTGGTAGGACCGCAGCACACCGACGGTTCGAACATCGCTTCAAGGCACGATGCAAGCAGTTCGTTCCAGTGCCGTTCGAACTCCCCGGACCCGATAGCATCCGGGACAGTCCGCACGCGCATCAGCATCCCGAAAAGTGCGGCTCGCCCGCACTTTTTTTTGCCCCCCGCAGCACGCCAGCAGCCCGCGACAGAGAGCACCCGATCGTGACCAAAATCAGCCTGCCCGACGGTTCGGTTCGTGAATTCCCGGCGCCGCCGACGGTCGCCGAGGTGGCGGCCTCGATCGGCCCCGGCCTCGCGAAGGCCGCGCTCGCCGGCCGCGTCGACGGCACGCTCGTCGACACCTCGCACCGCATCGAGCACGACGCGCGACTCGCGATCGTCACCGACAAGGACCCCGACGGCCTCGAGGTGATCCGTCACTCGACGGCACACCTGCTCGCGTACGCGGTGAAGGCGCTCCACCCCGACGCGCAGGTCACGATCGGACCGGTGATCGACAACGGCTTCTACTACGACTTCTCGTACAAGCGCCCGTTCACCCCCGAGGACCTCGCCGCGATCGAGGCCAAGATGGCCGAGCTCGCAAAGAAGGACGAGCCGGTGACGCGCGAGGTCTGGCAGCGCGACGACGCGGTGAAGTACTTCGAGTCGATCGGCGAGAAGTACAAGGCCGAGATCATCGCGTCGATCCCCGCCGACCA
>JBIIPQ010000362.1:0-4662 GCA_044342535.1 Burkholderiaceae bacterium | reverse complement strand
CCGCACTTCGCTCGACGAGCTGCCGCAGTTCTTCAACGTGCTGCAGGGACGCATGAGCGTAGTGGGGCCGCGGCCGCACGCGGTGGCGCACAACGAGACCTACCGCAAGCTCGTCAAGGGCTACATGATCCGCCACAAGGTCAAGCCGGGCATCACCGGCTGGGCCCAGGTGAACGGCGCCCGCGGCGAGACGGACACTGTCGACAAGATGAAGCGGCGCATCGAGTTCGACCTCGAGTACCTGCGCCACTGGTCGCTGCAGTTCGACCTGTACATCGTCTGGCGCACCGTCGTGCAGGCGGTGCGGGGCGACGAGAACGCGTACTGAGCCGGCGGGGCTCAGGCCCCGCCCAGCAGCGCCTTGATGTCCGCGGCGACGTCCTCGCCGGTCTGCTGGAGACGCACGTACAGCCGCAGCCTGCCCTTGCCGTCGAGCACGTACGACGCGGCGGTGTGGTCGATGCTGTAGGTGCCCTCGGTCTTGCCGGGCACCTTCTGGAAGAACACCTTGAAGTCGCGCGTGGTCTTCGCGGTCGCGTCCTTGTCGCCGTACAGGCCGAGGAAGCGCGGATCGAAGGCGGTGACGTAGGGCGCGAGCACGGCGGGCGTGTCGCGCTCGGGGTCGACCGTGACGAAGAGCACCTGCACGCGGTCGGCATCGGGGCCGAGGCGCTTCATCACGTCGGCCATGGTGGCGAGCGTGGTGGGGCACACGTCGGGGCACTGGGTGAACCCGAAGAACACCACCACGACCTTGCCCGACCAGTCGGCCAGAGTGCGGGCGCGGCCGGCGTGGTCGGTGAGCGCGAGCGACTTGCCGTAGTCCGCCCCGGTGATGTCGGTGGCCTTGAAGTTGGCTTTCTTCCCGCCTCCGGACCCGCCGCCGTCGCAGGCCACCAGCAGCGCCGCCGCGGCGCCCGCGAGCAGTACGCCTCGGCGCGCGCTCACAGCCAGTGGTCCAGCAGCAGCGCGGCGAAGAGCGCACCGAGGTACACGATCGAGTACCGGAAGGTCCGGCGCGCGAGCGCATCGGAATACTCGCGCCAGAGCTGCCATGCGTAGCCGAGGAAGATGCCGCCGAGCACCAGCGCGGACACCAGGTACAGCCAGCCGCTCATGCGGATCATGAAGGGCAGCAGCGAGGTGGCCAGCAGCAGCACCGTGTAGAGCAGGATATGCAGCCGCGTGAGATCGGGGCCGTGGGTGACCGGCAGCATCGGCAGGCCGGCGCGCTTGTAGTCCTCGATGCGGTAGAGCGCCAGCGCCCAGAAGTGCGGCGGCGTCCAGACGAAGACGATCAGCACCAGCACCAGGGCCTGGGGCGCGACGTCGTTGGACACGGCGGCCCAGCCGAGCAGCGGCGGCATGGCGCCCGAGGCGCCGCCGATCACGATGTTCTGCGGGGTGGCGGGCTTGAGCACCACGGTGTAGACGACCGCATAGCCGACGAAGGTGCCGAGCGTGAGCCACATGGTCAGCGGGTTCACGAACTCGAGCAGCAGCCAGGCGCCCATGCCGCCCAGCAGGCCGGCGAAGGCGAGCGCGGCCGGCACGGAGACCTCGCCACGCGCGGCCGGCCGCGCCCGGGTACGTGCCATGCGGGCGTCGATGCCGCGCTCGACCATGCAGTTGAAGGTGAAGCCGGCCGCGGCCAGCAGCGAGATGCCGAGGGTGCCGAACACGAGGATCGGCCAGTCCACCATGCCGTCGGCGGCGAGGAACATGCCGATCACCGCGCAGAACGCCGCCAGCATCACGATGCGCGGCTTGGTCAGCTCGTAGTACTGACGCAGCGTGTGGGCGAGGGGCGGCGGGGTGTGGTCGGTGAGGTCCATCGCGGGGGGATCAGGCGCCGGCTCGGGCGGGCGGGCCGGACAGGGGCGAGGCACGCGTCGCGTCGACCGGGGCGGGCGGCAGGCTGGCCGCCGCGCGAGCGCGGAAGTTTACCACCAGCAGCACGCCGAGCAGCGCGGCCGCGCCGCCCGTGTGCAGGACCGCCGCGATGAGCGGCCAGTCGAGAAAGATGTTGGTGAGGCCGGTGACGAGTTGCAGCGTCAGCACTGCGAGCAGCAGCTCGCCGACGCGCTCGAGCCCGCCGATCCGCCGGATCCGCCAGGCGAGCAGGCCCACCACGGCGAACACCACGTAGGCGCCCAGCCGGTGGGTGTAGTGGATGGCGGTGAGCGCCTGGAACGGCAGCGCGCTGCCGTCGCCGGAGACGCCCAGCATGCGCCAGAGCTCGAAGCCGGCGGCGAAGTCCATGTCGGGCCACAGCGCGCCCTGGCAGGCGGGGAAGTCGCGGCAGGCGAGCGTGGCGTAGTTGGTGCTGACCCAGCCCCCGAGAGTGATCTGCACGAACAGAAGCGCGAGCGCGATCGCGGCCCAGCGCGCGTAGCCGGCGGCCTCGCGGGCCACTGGCGGATGGCCGGCGACGCGCACCGCCTGGGCCAGCAGCAGGCCGAACAGGATCATGCCGCCGAGCAGGTGCCCGGTGACCACCAGGGGCTTGAGCTTGAGGGTCACGGTCCAGGCGCCGAAGATCCCCTGCAGGATGATCCAGGCGAGCGTGAACCAGGCGAGCGCGACACCGGGCGGCGCGGACGGCGTGGCCTCGAGCAGACCGCGGCCGGCGCCCGGCACCGGCACGGGATGCGACGATCCTTCCGAAGGCAAGTCGGCCGGCGGCTCGGCGGGCGCCATGCGCGCGCCCGCGCCGGGCATCCGGGCGCCCGTGCCGGGCATGCGCGCGCCCGTGCCGGGCGGGGGGCGGCGCCCGTGCGAGGCGTCGATGCGGGCCTCGGCCAGCCGAAGGCGGCGCAGCCGGGTGGCCATCACGGCGAGCGCGATGACGATCAGCCCGAGTCCGGCCGCGATGTAGCGGTGGAGCATCTCGACCCAGGCCTTGAACTCGGTGACCGGCCCGTGGGGCCGCAGGGCGGCCTCGGCGCGGATGGTATCGAGTGCGCCCAGCGGCGTGACCTTGCCGTAGCAGCCGGGCCAGTCGGGGCAGCCGAGGCCGGCGTCGGTCACGCGCACGAAGGTGCCGAACATGATCAGGTCGAAGGTGAGGAACAGCGCGAAGAACAGCAGCTTGCGGAAGGCGGGCATGGCTCGCCCCTCAGCCGACGCGCGAGGCCTTGAGCAGCCTCGAGATGTCCTTGCGGATCTTCGAGGGCTCGCCGTCGGCGGGGAAGCGCATCATCAGGAAGCCCAGCGGATCGACGACCCACAGGTAATCCTCGATGCGCTTGCCCGGCTCGAGCGGCATCAGCGAGGTCAGCTCGGCGGTATCGGTGCGCAGCACGACCGTGCCTTCGTACTCGCGCATCAGCTCGGCCGAGGGCTTGACCGCATCGGTGACCAGCCACACGCGGTCGATGCGCTCGCGCTGCTTGCCGGTCATGGTGCGCTGCTGGCGCAGCGCATAGAGCTTGTCGGCGCAGGCCTTGTCGCAGGCGCCAGCGTCGACCTGCAGCACCACCCACTGGCCGAGGTGCGTGGCGAAGCGGTAGGGCTTGCCCTCGACGTCGGCCAGGCGAAGCTCGGGCACCGGCCGCTGCGGCAGGATCAGGGTGCCGTAGTTGGTGCGTCCGCTGGGGGGCAGCACGTAGTAGAACAGGTACGACAGGAGGACCGGCGACGCGCAGACCAGCAGCACCGCCAGCAGCTTGAGGCGCTGGTGACGAAAGCGCACGGCATCTGCCCGGGCGGTCTCCGGGACGGCGGCAGGGGCGGCGCCCTGAGGGGCGGCCTTGGAATCGGGAAGGGCGGTGTTCACGGGTGCTGCGTCGTGGCGCCGCAGTATGGCGACGGGCAACCCGATTCTACCGCCGGGCCCATCCCCCCATTGCCGACGGGGCGGGGATGCCGTCTCGGTCCATGGCCGCGTCTGTGACGGGCATCACGAAGGGGCGCCCGCGACGCTCCGGCACCACGCGGCGGACCCGGCTGTCCGGTCGAGGCATGCGCCTGCGCGGCCGAAGGCGCCGTCGAGACATCCGTCAATGTTGCGGCGCGGCCATTCCGATACGATGATCGCTCGATCACTCAAGCGACCTCCTCAGATGAAACGTGCGCTGATTACGGGCATCACCGGACAGGACGGTGCCTACCTCGCCGAGTTGCTGCTGCAAAAGGGCTACGAGGTCCACGGCGTCAAGCGGCGGTCGTCGCTGTTCAACACCGATCGGATCGACCACCTGTACCAAGACCCGCACGCCGACGCGCGCCGGATGATCCTGCACTACGGCGACCTGACCGATTCGACGAACCTGATCCGGATCGTCCAGCAAGTCCAGCCGGACGAGATCTACAACCTCGCGGCGATGAGCCACGTGGCGGTCTCGTTCGAGACGCCCGAGTACACGGCCAATGCCGACGCGATCGGCACGCTGCGCCTGCTCGAGGCGATCCGAATCCTCGGGCTCGAGAAGAAGACGCGCTTCTACCAGGCATCGACCTCGGAGCTGTACGGCAAGGTGCAGGAGATCCCGCAGAAGGAGACGACCCCCTTTTATCCGCGCAGCCCGTACGCGGTCGCCAAGCTCTACGGCTACTGGATCACGGTGAACTACCGCGAGGCGTACGGCATGTATGCCTGCAACGGCATCCTGTTCAACCACGAGTCGCCGCTGCGCGGCGAGACCTTCGTGACGCGCAAGA
>JBIIPQ010000361.1:0-4665 GCA_044342535.1 Burkholderiaceae bacterium | reverse complement strand
CCACGCCCGAGCTCGCGCTCGAGCAGGCCCGGCACGCCGAGGCGCGGATCGCGCGCCGCGAGTACCTCGGCCCGCTGCACGGCGTGCCGATCGCGTTCAAGGACCTGAACTGGACGCGCGGCGTGCCCGCCGGCGCCGGCATGCCGATGTTTCGCGACTGGCTGCCGCCGTGCGACGGCACCGTGGTCGAGCGGCTGCGGACGGCCGGCGCGGTGATGCTCGGCAAGCTGCAGATGACCGAGGGTGCGTTCGCCGACCACCATCCCGCGGTCACCGTGCCGCTCAATCCCTGGCATCCGGATCACTGGGTCGGCGCATCGTCGAGCGGCACGGGCGCGGCGGTAGCCGCAGGCCTGTGCTTCGGTGCGACCGGTTCGGACACCGGCGGCTCGATCCGCTTCCCGTGCACCGCCAACGGCGTGACCGGCATCAAGCCGACCTGGGGGCGGGTCTCGCGATTCGGCGCGTACGAGCTCGCCGCCACGCTCGACCACATCGGTCCGATGGCCCGCAGCGCCGCCGACTGCGGGCTGCTGCTCGGCGCGATGGCCGGCGCCGATCCGAACGACCCGACCGCGAGCCGCCAGCCCGTCCCCGACTACCTCGGCGGCGACGAACGCAGCCTGGCGGGCCTCGTGATCGGCATCGACGACGCCTACGTGGCCCCGGTGGAGCCGGCGATCGCCGAGGGGTTGCGGGCCGCCGCCGACGTGCTGCGCCGGCTCGGCGCGACGCTGCGGCCGGTGAGGATGCCCGACGTCGAGCCGGTGATCGCCGACTGGCCGGTCGACTGCGCGGTGCAGACCGCGGTGGCGCATGCGCGGACCTTTCCGGCGCGGCGTGCCGAGTACGGCCCCGGCCTCGCCGGCCTGCTCGAGATGGCCACCACCGTGTCGGGGATCGACTACCAGCGCGTGCTGCTGCGCCGTGCCGACTTCACCGGTCGCATGCACGCGCTGTTCGGCGAGATCGACCTGCTGCTGATGCCGGGGCAGGTCTGGGCCTCGCCCACCGTCGCGCAGATGGCCCGGCTCGGCCAGGACCCGTCGCAGTTCTCGGCGCTGGTCCGGTTCACCGCGCCCTTCGATTCGTCCGGTCATCCGGCGATCACGATGCCCTCCGGCTTCACGGCCGCGGGGCTGCCGGTCTCGATCCAGCTGGCCGCCGGCCACTTCCGCGAGGACCTGCTGGTGCGCGCCGGGCGTGCCTTCCAGCGCGAGACCGACTGGCACCGCCGGCATCCCGGGCTCTGACGACGACCCACGAGAGGACACGCGACGCATGAACGACGACGACATCGCCTGGCTGGAGATGGGCGAGGTCGCCCGCCGGATCCGCGTGCGCGACCTGTCCGCGACCGAGGTCGCCCAGGCGATGCTGCGCCGGATCGGGCGGCTGGACCCGGGCCTGCGCGCCTACGCGCTCGTCACGCCCGAGCTCGCGCTCGCCCAGGCCCGCGAGGCCGACGCCGCGCTTGCGCGCGGCGACGCCGTCGGCCCGCTGCACGGCGTGCCGGTCGCGGTGAAGGACCTGTGCTGGACGCGCGGCGTGCCGACCGCGGCCGGTACCGTCGTGCACCGCGACTTCGTGCCCGAGGTCGACGGCACGGTGGTGCGCCGGCTGCGCGAGGCGGGCGCGGTGCTGCTGGGCAAGCTGCAGATGACCGAGGCGGCGTTCTCGGCCCACCATCCCCATGTCACGCCGCCGGTCAACCCGTGGCACGCCGACGCCTGGACGGGCTCGTCCTCGAGCGGCACCGGCGTGGCCGTGGCCGCGGCGCTCGCACACGGTGGGATCGGCACCGATACCGGCGGCTCGATCCGCTTCCCGTCGGCCGCCTGCGGCGTGACCGGCCTCAAGCCCACCTGGGGCCGGGTCTCGCGATTCGGCGCCTTCGAGCTGGCCGCCTCGCTCGATCACCTCGGGCCGATGTGCCGCAGCGCGGCCGACTGCGGCCGGATGCTCGGCGCCATCGCCGGCGCCGACGCCGACGATCCCACGGCCCTGCCGGTGCCGGTGCCCGACTACCTGGCGGGCGACGTCGGCTCGCTCGCGGGGCTGCGGATCGGCATCGACGAGGCCTGGGTGTCCGACCGCGTCGAGCCCGAGGTGGCCGCCACGCTGCAGGCCGCGCTGGACGTGCTGCGCCGCCTCGGCGCCGAACCGGTCGCGATCCGCATGCCGGACACCGATCCGGTCGTCGCCGCATGGCGCCCGATCTGCGCCGCGGAGGCCGCGCTCGCGCACGAGTCCACCTTCCCGTCCCGGCGCGACGACTACGGCCCGATGCTCGCCGGCCTGCTCGACGGCGGGCGGGCGCTGTCCGCCCTCGACTACCAGCGGGCGCTGCTCGTGAGGGCGGACTTCACGGGCCGGATGAACGCGCTGATGACCGGCGTCGACCTGCTGCTGATGCCGGCGATGCCGGTGGCCGGTGCGAGCCTGGAGCGGATCACCGACCTGCGCCGAGACCCGGACCACCGCATCTGGCTGCAGCGCTTTTGCGCGCCGTTCGACATGACCGGGCAGCCGACGATCACGCTGCCGGCGGGCATCGCGCCTGCCGGTCTGCCGGTGGCGGTGCAGCTCGTGGCGGCCGGCCTGCGCGAGGACCTGCTGGTGCGCGCGGGCCGGGCGGTTCAGCGGGTGACGGACTGGCACCTGCGGCGGCCGCCGGTCTGATCGGCCGCCTCCAGGCGGATTCCCGTTCGGTGAACGGGAGGCCGGCGCAAGCATGCGCCGGCCGCTGATCGGGCGGCGGGCAGTGCCCGCCGGAGTGCCGCCTCCCGGCGGATTCACGTTCTGGGCGCGGGAGGCCGGCGCAAGCATGCGCCGGCCGCTGATCGGGCGGCGGGCAGTGCCCGCCGAATTCCCCGATCAGCCCCCGATCAGCCCTTGGGCGGGATCCGCAGCGTCTGGCCCGGGTAGATCTTGTCCGGGTGCGACAGCATCGGCTTGTTGGCCTCGAAGATCTGCATGTAGGCGTTCGCGTTGCCGTAGAACTCCTTGGCCACCTTCGACAGCGTGTCGCCGCTCTTGACCGTGTAGTACTTCGACTCCTCGACCGGGGTCTCGACGGTGAGCTGGTCGTTGACCGAGCCCACGCCGGCGACGTTGCCGCAGCACAGCACGATCTTCTCCCGCGTCGCCTGGTCGGCGGCGATGCCGCGCACGGTCACGGCGCTGCTGCCGCCGTCGAACTCGACCATCAGCCCGGTGGCATCGAGGTTCATCGCGCGGATGTAGTCCTCGATCGCCTTCGCTGCCGCGCCGTCGGCGGCGGCCTTCTTCTCGGCATTCGCCGGATCGGACGCCGCCGCCTGCTGCGCCGCCTGCGCCTGGCCCTTGCCGAACAGCTTCTCGCCCGCATCCTTGAAGAAAGACAGCAGTCCCATGACTTGGTGCTCCGTGTGGTGTGTCGTGATCGGGCCGCCGTCCATCGGCGGCGGGGCACCGACTATCGCCGGGCGCGCGCGCGCGCGTCAATGTCCAGAGCGCGTCGAAGCGTGACATCCGCGTGTCGATGTCGCTGGCCCTCTTGAAATCCCGGGAATCGCCCCGACATCGCCTGCGAACCCCCGCAAGTCCTTGATCGAAAACGACAAACGATGACCGACCCGAACACTGCACCCGATGCCGGCCCGAATGGCCGCTCCAGCGGCACCGACGCGCCGTCCCACGAGACCGGCCTCGCACCGGGCGCCACGGCGTCCGCGCACCCGGCCGAGACCGAGCCGGGCGATATCGCCGAGGGGTCGCTCGAGCAGCGCCTCCTCGAGGCCGAGACCCGGGCGGCCGAGTACCACGAGATGGCGCTGCGGGCGCGCGCCGAGATGGAGAACCTGCGCAAGCGCGGGCAGCTCGACGTCGCCGCCGCCCACAAGTACGCGAACGAGGGCTTCGCCGAGAGCCTGCTGCCGGTGCGCGACGGCCTCGAGATGGCGCTGAAGGTCGAGACGCCCACTGTCGACAACCTGCGCGAAGGCGTCGAGGCGACGCTGCGGCTGCTGTCCGCCGCCTTCGAGCGGCACAAGCTGCTCGCGATCGATCCGGTCGGCGAGAAGTTCGACCCGAACCGACACCAGGCGATCTCGATGGTCCCGGCGGGCGACGTGCCGGCCAACCACGTCGTCTCGGTCCTCCAGAAAGGCTACCTGATCAACGACCGTGTCCTGCGCCCCGCGCTGGTGACCGTCCGCGGCGGGGCTTGATTCGCGCGCTACCGCGCCCACTTATCCACAAGTCATCCACATCCTCTTCCTAGGAATCCAGCAATCATGGGCAAGATCATCGGCATCGACCTCGGCACGACGAACTCGTGCGTCGCGGTCATGGAGGGCGGCCAGCCCAAGGTCATCGAGAACTCCGAGGGCGCCCGCACGACGCCGTCGATCATCGCGTACATGGAGGACGGCGAGGTGCTGGTCGGCGCGCCTGCCAAGCGCCAGGCGGTCACCAATCCGCGCAACACGCTGTACGCGGTCAAGCGGCTGATCGGCCGCAAGTTCCAGGAGAAGGAAGTCCAGAAGGACATCTCGCTGATGCCCTACGGCATCGTGAAGGCCGACAACGGCGACGCCTGGGTGCAGGCGCGCGACAAGAAGATCGCGCCGCCTCAGGTGTCGGCCGAGGTCCTGCGCAAGATGAAGAAGACCGCCGAGGACT
>JBIIPQ010000360.1:0-4669 GCA_044342535.1 Burkholderiaceae bacterium | reverse complement strand
AAGGCACATCCGGTCGTCACCGTCTGCCGCTCGGGCGCGCGTTCGGCGCAGGCCGCGACGCTGCTGCAGAAGGCCGGCTTCGCCGAAGTGGCCAACCTGGCCGGCGGCATGCTGCGCTGGCGCGCGAACGGCCATCCGGTCGTCGGCGGCGCCCACTGACCCCCGAGACACGCCCGATGACCATCGACTGGAACGTGTTCACCCCCGGCCCGGCCTTCACCGGCGGGCTGCTGATCGGCCTGGCGGCAGCGATGCTCCTGCTGCTGTGCGGGCGCCTCGCCGGCATCAGCGGCATCGTGGGCGGGCTGCTCGGCGCGCGCCACGGCCCGCGCGCCTGGCGCCTCGCCTTCGTCGCGGGGCTCGTCGTCTCGCCGCTCGCCTGGAGCCTGCTCGCGCCGCTGCCCGCGCTGCGGATCGATGCCGACGTCCCGACCCTGGTCGCGGCGGGCCTGCTCGTCGGCGTGGGCACGCGCTACGGCGCCGGCTGCACCAGCGGCCACGGCGTGTGCGGCCTGTCCCGGCTGTCGCTGCGCTCGCTCGTGGCCACGCTGTGCTTCATGGGCGCGGGCTTCGCGACGGTGTTCGTCGCGCGGCACCTGCTCGCCGCGTGAGGGCCGTGCCGATGCCCGCCTTCGCCGCCTTCGCATCGGGCCTGGTCTTCGGGATGGGCCTGATCCTCTCCGGCATGGTCGACCCCGGCAAGGTGCTCGGCTTCCTGGATCTCGCCGGCCCCTGGGATCCGTCGCTCGCGCTGGTGATGGGCGGCGCGGTCGCGGTCGCCGCCGCGGGCTTCGTGCTCGCCGGCCGGCGCGCCGTCTCCTGGCTCGGCGAGCCGATGCGCGTGCCCGGCGCACGTGCGCTCGATGCGCCGCTGGTGCTCGGCAGCCTCGCCTTCGGCGCGGGCTGGGGGCTGGCCGGGTTCTGCCCCGGCCCCGCACTCGCGGCGCTGCTCGGCGGAGGCGGCACCAAGGCCGCGATCTTCGTCGTGGCGATGCTCGCGGGGATGGTGCTGTTCGAGCTCGCCGAGCGCCGGCGGGCCACGCGCCCGCCACCGGCCGCAGGCGGCTAGACCCGGAACACCGAGATCGCCTGCGACAGGCGGTGCGCCTGGTCCTTGAGGCTGCCCGCGGCCGCCGCGCCCTGCTCGACCAGCGCCGCGTTCTGCGTCGTCGATCGGTCCAGGTCCGACACCGCCTGCCCCACCTGCTCGATGCCGCGGGTCTGCTCGCCCGAGCCCACGGCGATCTCGTCGATCAGCGAGGTCACGCGCTGGACCGACTCGGTGATCTGCCCCATCGTCTCGGCCGCCTGCCGCGCGCTGGCCGCGCCGGCATCGACCTTGCCCGAGCTCTCGGCGGTCAGCCGCTTGATCTCGCGGGCGGCCTCGGCGCTGCGCTGCGCGAGCGAGCGCACCTCGGAGGCCACGACCGCGAACCCCCTGCCCTGTTCACCGGCCCGGGCCGCCTCGACGGCTGCATTCAGCGCGAGGATGTTCGTCTGGAACGCGATCGAGTCGATCGTCGAGGTGATGTCCCCGATGCGATGCGAGCTCTCGGCGATCTCCTGCATCACCGCGTCGACGCGCCGCGTGGCGGCGTCGCCCTCGCGTGCCGTCTCCAGCGCGGCCGCGGCGAGCGTGTTGGCGGTCTGCGCATTGGTCTCGGCATTGCGCACGGTGCCGGCGATCTCCTCCATGCTGGCCGCGGTCTCCTGCAGGCTCGAGGCCGCCTGCTCGGTGCGCGCGCTCAGATCGAGGTTGCCCTGGGCGATCTCGCCGGTGGCGTGCTCCATGCTGGCGATCTGCGCACGCACGTCGGCGACCAGCGCCATCACGTTCACCCCCACCTGGTTCACGTCGCGCATCAGCTCGCCGAGCGTGTCGCGCCGCTCGCTCGACATCGTCGCGCCCATCTGACCGCCCGAGATCCGGCGCGCCGACGCCGAGACCCGCCGCATCGGCGACGCGACGCTCGCGACCAGCCAGGCGACAGCCGCCGCGGCCGCGATGCCGCCGGCGGCGAGCGGCGCGAGCGCGGCGAGGGTCGGACCCGAGACGGCCAGCGCACCGAGCGCCGCGGCCGCCACGGGCAGCGTCACGGCCAGCAAGAACCGGGTGGCGAGCGACATCGCGGAGACACGCTGCAGCCAGCCCGCCGGCCCGGTGCGGACCACGATGCCGCCGGAGATCGCATGACGCGAGCGCTTCTCGCGGATCGCCGCATACAGCAGATCGGCGGCCGCGACCTCCTCGCGCGACGGCCGGGTGCGCACCGACATGTAGCCGACGGTCGCGCCGTTCTCGGTCAACGGCGTGGCATTCGCACGGACCCAGTAGAAGTCGCCGTTCTTGCAGCGGTTCTTGACCAGCGCCGTCCACGGGCGACCCGACTGGATGGTCGCCCACATGTCGGCGAACGCTTCCTCGGGCATGTCGGGATGGCGCACCAGGTTGTGGGCCTTGCCGATCAGTTCGTCCTCGGAGAACCCGCTGATCGCGATGAAGGACGGGTTGCAGTAGGTGATCCGACCCTTGAGGTCGGTGGTCGACACCAGCGTGTCGCCATCGCCGAGCATCCGCTCGCGATCGGTGACGGGCAGGTTCTTGCGCATCGCAGGGCCTCTCGAACGGTCGATGGCTGGCCCGAGCGTCGCGGGACGCGGGGCCGGGGCGTTCATCATCCGCCCGCCCCCCCTTGCGCGATCGCTGGAGAAACGCCGCGCCGCCCGGGGTTTCCCGGGTGCTCGCGGCATCCGCGGCCGACCGGAGGACGATCGCGGTCGCGCTGCGGTAGCAACCGGCCGCGGACAGCGAACCGACCCGCGCGCGCTTCAGCCCTCGCCGTCGCCCGCCGCCGCGCCACCTGGGCGTTCGCAGTCGTCGGCGCCCTGGCGGGACGGCCGCACCGCGCGGCCTCCTGGCCGATCGAACAGCGCCCGCAGCGCGGTGCGCCGCCATGCGGCCGGCTCGACCGGGGCGGTGATGCCCGGGCAGAGCTCGCGCAGCAGGCCGTCGTGGATGCCGTAGATCATCCCGTGCAGGGTCAGCTTCTGCCCGCGGTTCCAGGCATCCTCGACCATCGGCAGGCGGCCGACGTGGCCGACCTGCTCGAGCACGTTGATCTCGCACAGCCGGTCGGCCCGCTCGTGCGGGTCGGCGATCGCGTCGAGCCGGCGCGCATGCATGTGCATCAGGTCCTCGACATGATGCAGCCAGCTGTCGACCAGGCCGAGCTTGCGCCGCTCGAGCACCGCCTGCACGCCGCCGCAGCCGTAGTGTCCGACCACCATCACGTGCTCGACCTCGAGCACATCGACCGCGTACTGGATGACCGACAGGCAGTTCAGGTCGGTGAACACCACCAGATTGGCCACGTTGCGGTGGACGAAGATCTCGCCCGGCGCCAGCCCGATGATCTGGTTGGCCGGCACCCGGCTGTCGGAGCAGCCGATCCACAGGTATCGCGGCGCCTGCTGCTCGGCGAGACGACTGAAGAAGGCCGGATCGTCGTCGCACATCCGCCGGGCCCAGGCCCGGTTGTTCGAGAAGAGGAAATCGATGTCGTCCATGGCCGGTGCCCGGGCTCCCTGCCGGATGTCCGGCGCCTGCGGCTGCCACAGGATACGGGAAACGCCGCGGCGGCCGGACCCCGGGCGGTGCGTGTAGGATCGGACGATCGACACGATCCGGGCCCGCCGCGCACGCCGCTCGCGCCGGCCCGCCCCGCCCCATGACCGACACCATCGCCGCCACGCCCGACCAGCCGCCCCGCGCCGTGCTCGACTACCCGTTCGAGACGCCGCCCCCCACCGGCGAGGCCACCGAGGTCGCCCCCGGCGTGCTGTGGATCCGGATGCCGCTGCCGTTCTCGCTGTCGCACATCAACCTGTGGGCGATCGCCGACGGCGGACGCTGGACACTCGTCGACTCCGGCCTGCGCTCGCCCGAGACCGCGGCGGCGTGGCGACAGCTGCGCGACGGCGCGCTCGGCGGCCGCGACATCGAGCGGGTCGTGGTCACGCACATGCACCCGGACCATGTCGGCATGGCCGGATGGATCACGCGCCGGACCGGCTGCCGCCTGTGGATGACGCGGCTCGAATACCTGACCTGCCGCGTGCTGGTGGCCGACACCGGCCGCGACGCGCCCGAAGACGGCACCCGCTTCTACCGCCGCGCCGGGTGGGACGACGATGCGCTGGAGCACTACCGGGCGCGCTTCGGCGAGTTCGGCAAGTCCACCTACGCGCTGCCCGACAGCTACCGGCGCATCGTCGACGGCGAGACCTTCCGCATCGGCGAGCACGACTGGCGGGTCGTCACCGGCAGCGGCCATTCGCCCGAGCACGCGTGCCTGTACAGCCCCGCGCTCAAGCTGCTGGTCTCGGGCGACCAGGTGCTGCCGCGGATCTCGTCGAACGTCTCGGTGTTCCCGACCGAGCCCGACGCCGACCCGCTCGGCGACTGGCTCGCCTCGCTGGCCAAGATCAAGGCGACCGTGCCCGACGACGTGCTGGTGCTGCCGGCGCACAACCTGCCGTTCCGCGGCCTGCATGCGCGCCTCGACGAGCTCGCCGACGGCCATGCCCGCGGGCTGGCGGCGCTGCGCGAGCGGCTGTCCGAGCCGCGCCGCGTGGTCGACGTCTTCACCGCGCTGTTCCGGCGGCCGAT
>JBIIPQ010000359.1:0-4679 GCA_044342535.1 Burkholderiaceae bacterium | reverse complement strand
AGAGCACGGCGCACAGCGTGCCCCCCACCCACAGCGCGAGCGGCACGAAGTTGGGCGCCATCGCGGTCGCCTGGTTGGGCACGCGGGCGCTGTACTCGAGCTGCGCGCGCACCGTGGAGCTCAGGCCCGCGGGCGTGCCGTTCGGCGTGCTCGTCGGCGGCGGCAGGCTTGCTCGCAGCGCGAGCAGGCCGTCGCGCACCTGGGTGGCGGCGGCGTCGAGCCGTCGATCAGCTGCGCGATCGCCTGCCGCAACTGCACCAGCCCGCCCTCGGAGCCGCTGACCATCTTCAGCACCGCATCGAAGCGCTGCTCGTTGAGGCGCTGGTTCAGGCGCGTCGCGATCTCGGGCGCGAAGCGCCGCGCGAAGCCCGCGCCGGAATAGTTGTTGCCCTCCGACGCATGGACCGTGAAGCGGGCCGCGCCGAGCTCGTCTGCACCGACCACGCGCTGGCTGAAGTCGCGCGGGATCAGTACCGCGAAGGCGGCCGAACCTTCGTCGACGGCGGCCAGCGCGGACTCCGTGTCGGCCATCTTCCGGTAGGTGAACCGGGGGTCCTCGGTCAGCGAGTCGACCAGCTAGAGCGCCGGGATGAGCAGGAAGACGGCCATCGCCGCAGTGAATCGCGGATGCGAGCGGAAGAAGCGCAGGTCGTAGCGCGCGACCTGCGCCACGGCGCGGGACGTCGAGCGAGTCGCAGAAGCGGTCATGCACTGACTCGACGGAGGGGGGATCGGCCTGGAGGCGGGCCGATCGCGTGTGCTGGTGAGCTTAGCAGCCCGGCGGCGCGGCCCACACGCAGCGGGACCGCAGCCGCACCCTACACCGGGTCCGTCTCCTCCCGTGAGGGCAGCATCCGGATTCAGTCCCCGGGCCTCGCGGTCCGGGGGCCTGCCGCGTCGCGCCTCGTTCCGGGGATCGCCCGCCGGGCGTGAGGCGCGGCGCGTTTCGTGGAACCCTGTCGCCTCGCGCGCCCGGGGCGCAGGGAGACAGATCGATGAGCGAGAACTTCGGCCACAGCCAGCACGTCACCAAGAGTGCCGTCGTCGGCCCGCACGGCGTGGTCAGCGCGCAGCACCGCGTCGCGGCGGAGATCGGCGCGGCCGTGCTCGCCGGCGGCGGCGACTGCATCGACGCGGCGGTCGCGACCTCGTTCGCCATCGGCGTGCTCGAGCCGTGGATGAGCGGCATCGGCGGGGTCGGCACGATGGTGGTCTACCGGGCCCGCGAGAACCGCTACGAGACGATCTCTTTCGGCGGCGAGTCGCCCGCCGGGCTCGATCCGCGCGACTATCCGCTCGCCACCGAAGGTACCGCCGACGGCCTGTTCCCCTGGCGCCGCGTCGAGGGCGACTGCAACCTGCACGGCCCCGGCTCGATCGCCGTGCCCGGCGTGGTCGCGGGCCTGGGCGAGGCGCACCGGCGACACGGCCGCCAGCCCTGGCGCGACCTGGTGAGGCCGGCGGCGGCACTGGCCGACGAGGGCCTGCTGGTCGACTGGTACACGACGCTCAACATCGCCACCGGCGCCGCGGAGCTGCGCCACTACCCGACGGCAGCGGCCGAGTTCCTGCGCGACGGGCTGCCGCCGAGCGTGGGTTGGGGCGTGCGCGACGTGCAGCGCCTGCCGCGGCCGAACTACGCCGCCACGCTGCGGCACATCGCGGACGAGGGCGCGCGCAGCCTCTACGAGGGCGACCTCGCGCGCACCGTCGCCGACGAGATCGCCGCCGCCGGCGGCCCGCTGCGCGCGTCCGACCTCGCCGGCTACCGGGTCCGGGTCACGCCCTCGCTCGCGATCCCCTACCGCGGCGCGGTCGTCCATGCGACGCCCGAGCTGACCGCGGGGCCGACGCTCGCGCAGACGCTCAAGGTCCTGTCCGACTGGACCCCGACGCCCGGCGCGCGCGCGCCCGACGCCGTCGCCTACGCCGCCTACGGCCGCGCGCTGCAGCAGGCCTACCGCCAGCGGCTGAGCGACATGGGCGACGTCGACGGCAAGCGGGCGGTCGGCGCCGAGCACCTGCCGCCGACCTGCACCACGCACTTCAATGTGGTGGACGCCGAGGGCAACATGGTGTCGGTCACGCAGACGCTGCTCGGCATCTTCGGCTCGAAGTTCGTGACACCGGGCACCGGCATCCTGATGAACAACGGGATCATGTGGTTCGATCCGGAGCCGGGGCGCGCCAACTCGCTCAGTGGCGGCCGCCGCTGCCTCGCGAACTACACGCCGGCGATCGCGCAGGTCGGCCCGTCGCGGCGCATCGCGGTGGGCGCCTCGGGCGGTCGGCGCATCCTGCCGGCGGTCGCGCAGATGCTGTCGTTCGCGATCGACTACGGCATGGACCTGCAGGCGGCCTTCGACACCCCGCGCATCGACGCCTCCGAGGGCGCGATCCTGATCGGCGACGCGCGGCTCGCCCCCGAAGTGCAGGCCGCGCTCGCGGCCGACTTCGACTTCGTGGCGGTCTCGCCGCTGACGCTGCCGATGAAGTTCGCCTTCCCGTCGGCGGTGCTGCGCGACGGCACGACCAACCAGGGGGCCACCGAGATCTTCCAGCCCTGGGGGGATGCGGTCGCGGGCGGCTGAGGCCGGCCGCAGCGCTCGCCGCCCCCGCTACGCGACGATCGTGATCGGCTCGAGCGCGTCGCCCATCGGCAGCACCCGGCCGATCACCGCGGTGGCCGGGTAGCCCGCCTCCCGCAGCGCCCGCACGCAGGCCTCGGCCCGGTCCGCGGGCACGCTCGCTAGCAGGCCGCCCGCGGTCTGCGGATCGAAGATCAGCGGATAGCGCGGATCGGCGACATGCGCCTCGGCATTACGCACGGCGCGCCGCAGCCGCACATTGGCCGGCTGCAGCGAGCTCAGGATGCCGAGCGCGACGCACTCCACGGCACCGTCGAGCAGCGGCAGCGCGCCCAGGCCGAGCTGCACGTCGACGCCGGAGGGGCGCGTCATCTCCACCAGATGGCCGAGCAGGCCGAAGCCTGTCAGGTCGGTGCAGGCGGTGACGCCGTGCGCGCGCAGGATCCGCGCGCCGGCCTGGTTCGACACGATCATCGACGCGAGCGCGGCGTCGATCCACCGGCCGCGGGCGGCATGCTGCGCGTGCGCCGCGAAGAGCGTGCCGGTGCCGATCGGCTTGGTGAGGATCAGCGCGTCGCCGGGCCGCATGCCGCCCTTGCGCATCACGCCGTCCAGCGTGTCGGGGATCAGGCCGTTGATCGCGAAGCCGAGCGCGAGCTCCTGGCCCTCGCCGGTGTGGCCGCCGACCAGCGCGCAGCCGGCCGCGTTCAGCACCTCCACCGCGCCGGTCATCATCTGCAGCAGCAGGTCCTCGACCTTGCTCTCGATGCCCGGCGGCACGGTGGCGATGGCGGTGGCCGACTGCGGCTCGGCACCCATCGCGAAGACGTCGCCGAGCGCATGGTTGGCCGCGACCTTGCCGAACAGGTACGGGTCGTCGATGAACGAGCGAAAGAAGTCCACGGTGTGCACCGCCGCCATGCCGGGCGGGATGCGCACGACGGCGGCGTCGTCGGGCGAGTGCAGGCCGACCAGCACGTCGTCGCGCGCCACCGGCCGCAGCGAGGACAGCGCGCGCGACAGCACCGTGGCGCCGACCTTCGCGCCGCAGCCGCCGCAGCGCATCGCCATCGCGGAGACGGCCTGCAGCGACTCCTCCGGGGTGAGCGACAGCGCATGGCCGGTACCGGCGCCGGCGGGGGTGCCGCCGCCTGCGGTCATCGCCGGGAACTCGCTGAAGCGCCGCATGAAGCGGCGGTCGATCGTGTCCTTCCAGCGCCAGACCCAGGCGCCGGCGAAACCGATGCCCCCGCGCGAGGCCACGGCGTACCGGTCGCCGGTGGAGATCAGCGCCAGCCAGCTGCGCTGCGGCACCCAGGGCTGCGGCGCCTGGCCGCGCAGCACGCGGCGCAGGTTCGCGGCGAGCGGCTTCGCCATCCGCACCGCGAACACCCCGGCCTTCTCCAGCGGGCGATCGGTGAACGCGGCCACGTCGCCGGCGGCGAAGACCAGCGGGTCGGTGACGCTCTGCAGCGTCGGGCCGACCTCGACGAAGCCCCGGGCGTCGAGCGCGAGGCCGGTGCCGGCGAGCCAGGCCGGGCCGGCCGCATGCGTCACCCACAGCACCTCGTCGGCATCGACGCTGCGGCCGTCGCGCAGGCGCAGGCGACCGGGTGCCGCCTCGACGACCTCGGCCTGCGGGTGCACGCTCACCTGCCGGTCGCGCAGCACGGCCTCGAACCGCCGCCGCACGCCCGCCGAGTGGGTCGGCAGGATCGTCGGGCCGGCGGTCAGCAGCACGAAGCGCAGCAGCGCGGGGCTGCGCCCGAGCGCCTCGAGCTCGCGGCGCAGCCGGTACTGCATCGCGAGCAGCAGTTCCACGCCGCCGGCCCCGCCGCCCACGACGGCGACGGTCATCGGCCCGTGCAGCGCGCGGATCCGATCCAGCAGGTCGCGCCAGCGCCGGTCGAAGCGTCCGATCGGCTTGACCGGCACGACGTTGGCTTCGGCACCGGGCACGCCGATCACGTCCGGCGTCGATCCGGTGTTGATCGACACCAGGTCGTAGGGCAGGGCCGGCCGGTCGCGCAGGATGACCCGTCGCTCGCCGCGGTCGATCCCGGTCACGGTGCCGCGGATCATCAGCGCGCC
>JBIIPQ010000358.1:0-4684 GCA_044342535.1 Burkholderiaceae bacterium | reverse complement strand
TACGGCCTTGACGCGCGGCTACGCGTCGAACTCGTCGAGCAGGCGCTGGTCGCGCTGCACGTGCTGCGTCGCGACGTCCACTACGTCGTGCAGGCGCGCGAGGTGGTGCTGGTGGACGCCACCACCGGCCGACCGTCGCCGGGCCGCGTGCTGTCGCGCGCGCTGCACACGCTGGTCGCGCTCAAGGAGCAGGTGCCGGTGCCGCCGGCCACGACGGTGCGCGCCAGCGTCACCTACCCACGGCTGATGTCGCGCTACCACCACCTGTGCGGCACCAGCGGCACGCTGCGGGAGGCGGCGGCCGAGTTGCGTGCCGCCTACGGGCTCACGGTCGTGCGCGTGGCACGCACCCGTGCGTCGGCCCTGCGCGTGGCGCCGGCGCGCCTGTTCGCCGATCGCGATGCGCAGTTCGAGGCGGCGATCGCCCGTGCCGCGCGGCTCGCGGGCCGCGGCCGGTGCGTGCTGGTGGCGACCGACTCGGTCGCCGATTCGGCGGCGCTCGCGGCCCGCTTCGAGGCCCGCGGGATGGCCGTCGCGGTGCTCGACGCGCGGCACGATCAGGACGAGCACGCGCGGATCGCGGGGGCCGGCGACGCCGGCCGGATCACGGTGGCCACCCAGATGGCCGGCCGCGGCACCGACATCCGGCTCGCGCCTGCGGCCGCGCGGGCCGGCGGGCTGCACGTGCTGAGCCTGCAGCACAACCGCAGCGCGCGGATCGACCGGCAGGTGATCGGCCGGGCCGCCCGCCAGGCCGATCCGGGCAGTGCCGAGCACTGGCTGCGCCTCGACGATTCGCCGCTCGCGCCGCATCGGCTGCCTGCGGCTCTGGGCGCGATCGCCCGTCTGGCCGGCTGCATCGCGGCGCGCGCCGACGCGGGCGGTCCGGGCCGGGCGCAGGGCGCGCGATGGCGCGGACGGCTCGTCGATGTCGTCTGGGCGGGCTGCCAGCTCTGGTGGCGCTGGGAGGACAGGCTGGTGCGCGCCGAGGCCCTCGGCCATGATCGCCGCTGGTCAAGGCGGCTGCATTTCGCTACAGTGAGCGGATCCGAGAATAAACACTAAGTATCGAGGCCAGTCCCTTGATTTCATTCGCTCTCCTGCGCAGCGCACAGTGCCTCCCCGGGGTCGCCGCTGCAGTGCCGTTCCTGCTCGCCGCGCTCGCCTGCGGGCCGGCGCTCGCCCAGTCTGGTGGCGGCGCGGTCCGCGGCCCGGGAGCGCCGCGCCCGACGTCGCCCCCTGCGGCGCCCGCGCCCGCGCCGGCTGCGGCCCTGGGGTGCGTGATCGAGCCGACGGAGACCGCCGAGGTCGCAGCCTCGGCCTCCGGCGTGCTCGCGTCGGTCCGCGTCGAGCGCGGCACCCGCGTCAAGCGCGGCCAGGTGGTGGCCACGCTGCACGCCGATGTCGAGCGCGCGGCGGTCGATGCCGCCTGGGCCAAGGCCTCGGCCGAATCCGAGGTCAACGCGCTGGCCGCCGCCCGCGACATGGCGAAGCTCAAGCTGCGGCGAATGCACACGCTGTCGACCCTGGAATTCGGGGGGCGCCTCGAGCTCGAGAACGCCTCGGCAGAGTTCGAGATCGCCGACCACCGCCTGCAGCAGGCCCGCGAGGCACTCGAGGTCGCGCGCCGGGAGCACGAGCTCGCGCGGCGCCAGCTCGAGCAGCGTCAGGTGCGCAGCCCGATCGACGGCATCGTCGCCGACCGGCTGCTCAACCCGGGCGAACGGGTCGATGGCCGGCCGATCCTGCGCGTGCTCGCGCTCGACCGGCTGCGGGTCGAGGTGGTGGTGCCGGCTTCGCGTTTCGGCCGCATCCGCGAGGGCATGGCCGCCACCGTGCGGGCGGACGGCATCGAGGGGCCCGAGGTCGGTGCGCGGGTCGCGCAGGTCGACCGCTTCGTGGATGCCGCCAGCGGCACCTTCCGCGCGCGGCTCGACGTGCCCAACGGCGGCGGTGCGCTGCCCGCCGGCGTGCGCTGCCAGGTGGCGTTCGACGACAGCGGCGCGCTGCCGCTGCGGCCCGCCTCGACGCTGGTCGCGCCTAAAGCGGACACGCCTAAGGCAGCCGGCCGGATCTGACCGCGGGCTCTCGCTCCCTGCGGTTTTCCTGACCGCGGATCGCCAGGAACCCGGGGGCTTAGTCGCGACCAGGCCGCCCGAATCGACCGGCGGTCGGTCTGTCCGTCCGGGTCCGGGCGCCGCGCGGCGACACTGTGGTGATGTTCCGGACGCGCCCGACCCGTCGCCGGGCGCCTTCGATCGAGGCGCTCGAGCCCAGGCTGCTCTTCTCCGCAGACCCCGTCGGTGCGGCGGACGCGGTCGCCGCCGCCTGGGTGGCGTCGGTCCCGCCCGAGGCGATCGACTGGCAGGCTCGCCCGGCCCCCCAGGGCGACATCGGGGCGGATGCCACAGCGGCCGCAGCGCAAGCCGGCACGGCCAGCGCGGTGCGCGAACTCGCGCTCGTCGATGCCCGCGTGCCCGACGCCGACCGGCTGCTGGCCGAGCTCCACGGACAGCGCGACGCCGGCCGCCCGATCGACGTCCTGGTGGTCGGCGAGGGCGACGACGCGATGGCGGCGCTCGACGCCGCGCTGTCCGGGGCGCAGGGCACCTACCGCGCCGTCCACCTGTTCGGCCACGGCGAGCCCGGTTCGATGCAGCTCGGCGACGGCTCGCTCGACCTCGCCGCGCTGCGGGCCCGGGCCGGCGAGGTCGCGGGCTGGTCGCTCGGGCTCGCCGAGGGCGCCGATCTGCTGCTGTGGGGCTGCGACGCCGGTGCGGGCCCCGAGGGCGCCGCGCTGCTCGACGCGCTGTCGGCGCTGACCGGTGCCGACGTCGCGGCGAGCACCGACGCCACCGGTGGCCTGGAGGCCGGCGGCGACTGGGAGCTGGAAGTCGCGCGTGGCCCGATCGAGGCTGCGGTGCCGATCGGCGCCGCGCTGCGTGCCGAGTTCGCCGGTCGACTCGCGCTGACGCCGGGGCCGTCCGGGGAGGTCGCGGTCACCACGGCCCAGTCCTTCCAGGAGGGCGGCAGCACCACCAGCACCGCCGGGCGGCAGGTGGCCGTCAGCGCGGCCGGCACGGTGCTCGTCTGGGTCGACCCCGACGGCGAGCGCATCCTCGCCCAGCGCTATGCGGTCGACGGCAGCCTGAGTGGCGAACGGCTGACCATCGACCAGGACGACGAGGGCCCGAAGATGCCCTCGGTCGCGATGGACGACGCCGGCAACATCCTGGTCGCCTGGTCGATCGACGGCCAGGCGCGAGCGTGCTGTCTGCTCGTCACCGCGTTGGATGACGGCGTCACGAATTTCGACGGCACCTCGTTCAAGGTCAACTCGGGCGACGGCGTCGTGCGCACGCCGGGACAGGTGTCGGTCGACCTCTCGCCGGACGGCCTGCGGGGGGTGGTGGTCTGGTCCGAGGACGATGGCAATGACCGCGACATCAGCGCGCAGCGCCTGTCGATCTCGGCCGGCTCGGGCGCGACGCTCGACGGCTCGAAGATCCAGATCACCGAATCGCAGGGCCTCAGAGACGGGCATCCGGATGCGGGCATCGCCAACGACGGCGCCATCATCGTCGTGCTGGCGTCCACCCCCGGAGGAGGGTCCGATAAAGACAGCGGCATCTTCAGCTTTCGGGTCGCCGCCGGCTCGGGCACGGCCACGCCGGGCCCGTCGACGAACGGCGACCGCGTTTCGCCGGACGTGCCGCCCAACAACGCCGTTCAGGTCACCCCCGCGTTCGCGCTCGGCGAGAACGGAATCGGCCTCGCGGTCTGGGTCGACACCCGCGACGGCTCGCTGTGGTCGCGGGTGATCGCGCCGACCGGGCCCACCGACAGCTCCAAGCAGATCTCCGAACCGGGCCATAACGCCGGGCGACCGAGCGTCGCCGCGGTCGCCGGCGGCGGCTGGGTCGTCGCGTGGGAGACCTCCTCGAGCGACGGGTACGGCATCCGCGCGATCCACGTCGACAGAAACGGAGTGGCCGACGCGGATGACCCGGTCCGCATCAACGCGAGCATCGCCGGTGACCAGCGCGCCCCGTCGGTCGCCGTGGTGGGCGACCGGGTGGTCATCGCATGGACCGGCCCCGGCGGCGGCGAGCTCGGCGCGACGACGCTGGTGATGCGGACGTTCACGCTCGGCGGCGAGCTGGCGATCGATGCCGTCCCGACGATCAACGTCCTCGAGAACGCTGCCGCGACCTCGGTCACGCTGGTTGCGTCCGTCGGCGGCGTCACCCAGGCCGGCGTGACCTGGTCGCTCGGCCTGAGTGCGCCGGCCGGCGTCTTCGCCTTCGACGGTGCCAGCGGCGAGCTGACCGTCCTCGCCGGGCTCGACTACGAGACGCTCGCCGGCGGGGTCGAACTGGGCGGCGGACAGCGCGCCTACGACATCGACGTGATCGCGACGACCGGCGGCGCAGCGCCGCGTACGGCGACCTCGACGGTGCGCGTGGTGCTGGGCAACGTGCGCGAGGCGCCGCAGCCGACCATGCCGCCGACGCTCGCTGCGGTCGAAGACGTCGCGCGGGTGCTGTCGGGCGCCGATGGGTCGGCCGTGTCGGTCGATGCGGACGCCGCGGCGACGCGGCTCGAGCTGGTGCTGTCGGTCGACCGCGGGACGCTGACGCTGGGCGCGTTCGCGGGCCTGGACTTCTCGGGTGGCACCGACGGC
>JBIIPQ010000357.1:0-4704 GCA_044342535.1 Burkholderiaceae bacterium | reverse complement strand
CGACGCTGTCGCCCAAAACTCGAATCCCACTCACCGCTTCGAGAACTGCTTCCTGCGGCGCGCCTTGTGCAGGCCGACCTTCTTGCGCTCGACCTCCCGGGCATCGCGCGTGACCAGGCCGGCGCCCGACAGGGCCGGCTTGAGCGTCGCGTCGAAGTCGATCAGCGCACGGGTGATGCCGTGGCGGACCGCACCGGCCTGGCCGGTCTCGCCGCCGCCGGCGACGTTCACCTTGATATCGAACACGCCGACCCTGTTGGCGACTTCGAGCGGCTGGCGAGCGACCATGCGGCCGGTCTCGCGGGCGAAGTAGGCGTCGAGCGGCTTGCCGTTGACGACGATATCGCCCTTGCCCTTCTTGATGAAGACGCGAGCCACCGACGTTTTGCGGCGGCCGGTGCCGTAGTTGTATTCACCGATCATGGGTGAGTCCTGGTGCGCGGGGCGCTTGCGGTCAGACTTCCAGCGCCTTCGGCTGCTGGGCGGTATGCGGGTGGGACGACTCTGCGTAGACCTTGAGCTTCTTGATCATCGCGTAGCCGAGCGGGCCCTTGGGCAACATGCCCTTGACCGCCTTCTCGAGCGCACGTCCGGGGAACCGGGCCTGCATCTTCTCGAAGTTGGTCTCGCTGATGCCGCCCGGATAGCCCGAGTGGCGGTAGTACTTCTTGTCCTGCGGCTTCGAGCCGGTGACACGGATCCGCGCGGCGTTCACGACGACGATGAAGTCGCCGGTGTCGACGTGCGGGGTGTACTCGGGCTTGTGCTTGCCGCGCAGGCGAGACGCGATCTCCGCGGCCAGTCGCCCGAGGACTTTGTCGGTGCCATCGACGACGAACCAGTCGTGGCGCACTTCGTGGGGTTTGGCGGAGAAAGTCTTCATGGCCTGGCGAATTCTGTGAAGCCGACTATCATAACCGGAACTGCACGCCGGCGTCAAAAGGTGATCGCGCAGCGACGCACGGGTCACGCGCGCAGGACGAAAAAAACCCGGGCGGTGAGGCCCGGGTTGAATCCACCTTTTTGAGGAGGGTGGAGGAGACAGCGGAGATCACGGTACGCGTGCTAGCCGCAGGGACCCTACAGACCGCGATCGATTCGATGATCCTAGCACCCCCTTATTGTGCTGTGCAAGATGACCGGGCCATCAGACTAGAGGATCGCCTCTAACCGAGGAATGGCCGAGGTTTCTGCTGAGCTGGGCCCGCCGCTGAGCAGCGTCTGACCCCTCGTTATCCCGCAACGCAACAATGCAACAGAGTGGCATGAACATGGAAACTCTCGTCAGATGGACCGGCCCGGGCACGATGAGCTTCGTCGCCGAGACCGGCAGCGGCCACGCCGTGGTGATGGACGGCGCACCCGAAGGCGGCGGCCGGGACCTCGGCCCCAGGCCGATGGAGATGGTGCTGCTCGGCACCGGCGGATGCACCGCCTACGACGTCGTGCTGATCCTGAGGAAGAGCGGCCAGGATGTCCGGGGCTGCGAGGTGGCGCTCGAGGCGGCCCGGGCCGAGACCGATCCGAAGGTCTTCACCGCGATCACCTTCCACTTCACGGTCCGCGGCCGCAGCCTGAAGCCGAACGTGGTCGAGCGCGCGATCAAGCTGTCGCACGACAAGTACTGCTCGGCGTCTGCGATGCTGGCCAAGACGGCCGAACTGAAGATGACCTGGGAGATCGTCGAGGACTGACGCGTAGAGAACCGAAGCGTCGAGGACCGAAGCCTCGGCGACGCGCTCAGATCCGGTGGGCCGTCTCGGTCATCAGCTTGGCCGCGACCCGCATCGCGGCCCGGACCGGCTCGGGGAGGGGCGCCGCCCCCAGCGCCTCGGCCTGGTCGGCATGGCCGCCTTCGTCGCGCTTCATCTGCTCGACGATCGCACGCGACGCGGCATCGCCCATGGGCAGCTGCTCGAGGTGCGTGGCCAGATGGCGCTCGACCTGGCGCTCGGTCTCGACCATGAAGCCCAGCGAGAACCGGTCGCCGATGCGGCCGGCGACCGCCCCGAAGGCGAACGCGCCGGCATACCAGAGCGGGTTGAGCAGCGACGGTCGGGCGCCGAGCTCGTCGAGCCGGTCGCGCGTCCAGGCCAGGTGGTCGCCCTCCTCGGCCGCGGCGTCGCGAAAGAAGCGCTCAAGCCGGGGATCGGCGGTGGTGGCGGCCTGGCCCTCGTAGAGCGCCTGCGCGCAGACCTCGCCGACGTGGTTGACGCGCATCAGCGCCCCGGCCAGGCGCCGGTCGGACTCGGGCAGCGGATCGCCAAGCACCTCGGACGCCGGACGCGGCGTCGGGCGGCTGGCGCCCGGCGCGGCGGCGATCGCGCCCAGAGCGCGGCCAGCGCCGGCCAGCAGCCGGTCCAGTGGGGTGAGTCGTCTCAGGGTGGGAATGGTTTGCATCGGAATCTATTGTACGGGCGCGGATTTCGCGCACCCGGGAGCCGACGGGCGGACAGCGGACGGACGATGGGGGGCCACCGGACCGCGCCCGGCCCTGTTGCTGACAAACCACAAAGTACGCCTCGCGCCCTGCAGCCGGAGCCGCTTTCCCTTTGCCCGCCGGAACTTTTTGGCGAGAATAGGCCCAACTTCCAGCCGAAGAGTTTTCTCGGGGAGTTGCGGTGTCGGGTTCGTCCGGGCGCCTGTGGAATCCAGAAACCTAGGAGATTGATCAATGAAGAAATCGCTTCTCGCAGTGGCTGTCGCGGCCGCTCTGCCGACGTTCGCTCAGGCGCAATCGTCGATCACCATGTTCGGCATCCTGGACGCGTCGGTCGAGTACTCGGATGCCCAGGCCAACTCTTCGATTGCGGGGGCCACCCAGGCCGTGCAACGCGGCGAGGATGGTTTCCGCGTGAACTCGGGTACGCAGAGCGGCTCGCGTTTCGGCATCCGCGGTGTCGAGGACATCGGTGGCGGCCTGAAAGGCATCTTCACCCTCGAGCACCGTCTCGACATCTCGACCGGTGAGACCCAGGGCGGCAACGTCTTCCTGCTCCCGGGCGCGACGAACAGTTCGTTCAACAACAAGTTCTGGAACGGTCAGGCGTGGGTGGGCGTCGAGACCCGCTTCGGTAACATCACGATGGGCCGCCAGTACACCCCGATCTTCTGGGCGCTGCTCCCGGCCGACTTCTCCGTCTACGGGTTCTACAACAACTGGGCGGGCCTCTCGGGCACGAACGTTGGCGTCGCCTCGCCCCAGGGTCCGATCCGTCTGGACAACTCGGTCTCCTACAAGTCGCCGACGATGGGCGGTCTGACCGTCTGGGCGACCTACGCCTTCGGCGAGAACCTGACGAACAACCCGGCAGGTGCCACACCTGGCTCGAGCACCGCTGGCAGCGGCGACGTCTGGGGCGTTGCGGCAGGCTGGCAGCTTGGCGGCCTGTACCTGGCGGCTGGTTACCACAGCATCGACCAGAAGGCCTGGGGGACGGCCGCTGGCGCCAACACGGCCACCGAGAGCGTTCTGGCGGCAACCGCGTCGTACAAGTTCCAAAACTTCGGCGTGTCGGTGGGCTACACGGAGATCGGCTTCAAGCAGATCTCCGGCAACGAGCCGACGATTTCGAGCATCCTGCTCGGCGCGTTTGCCAACCTCGGCCCGGGCACGCTGTTCGTGAATGCCACCCTGCTCGACGTCTCGAACCTGAACGTCTACTCGACTTCGGGCACCGCGACGCTCGCGTCTGGCGGCGACACCCTGCAACTGGGCGTCGCGTACTCGATCCCGCTGTCGAAGCGCACGAACTGGTACGCTGCCTACGGCTTGAACGACGTGTCGAACCTGCAGCCGGCATCGGCTGCGACCAAGATCGACGGCGCGAACCGCTTCTCGATCGGTCTGCGTCACCTGTTCTGACCGGACGCCGGCCCAGGCCGGCTTTCGATCCGAGCATGGAAAGCGCCGGGGCAACCCGGCGCTTTTTTTCTTCCGGCCGTTTTCGGCTGCCGCGCCCGCCGAGCGCGATCGCGACCCCGATATGATTGAGACTTGATATATTCAGGTCTGAAGCATCTGCACGGGAGCGAGGATGGATCCGCACGCGGCCGACCACGAGACGCGACTCGAAGCCGATGACCATTTCGCTCTGAAGCTCTGGCTGCGGATCCTCACCTGCTCGAACCTGATCGAGGCGCGGATCCGGCACAACCTGCGACGCGACTTCGACTGCACGCTGCCGCGCTTCGACCTGCTCGCGCAACTCGACCGCAGCGAGGCGCTGAAGATGAGCGAGCTCTCGCAGCGGCTGATGGTCACCGGCGGCAACGTCACCGGCCTCGCCGACCAGCTTCAGGACGAGGGCTGGCTGGTGCGCGAGGCGGTGGAGCACGACCGCCGGGCCACCCGCCTGCGGCTCACCGATGCCGGACGCGAGCGCTTCAGCGGCATGGCCCGCACCCACGAGGACTGGGTGGTCGAGCTGCTGGCCACGCTGACCCGGGACGAGCAGCGGCTGCTGCACGGGCTGCTCGGCAAGCTCAAGCTCGGCCTGCACACGCCCGGATCGCCCGCCGAGAGCGCGGGCGCCGGCACGCCGGCCCGATCCCGCAAGCCGGCGCGTCCGCGCGCCGCCCCCCCTCCCCGCCCCGGCCGTGCGGCCGCGGCCGTCGCCCGCGGCCCCAGCCGCGGCACCGTCACCCCCAACGCCCGCTCGCGCGGCAAGGTGCGCCCATGAGCCTGAACGGCAACCTCCGCCG
>JBIIPQ010000079.1:0-14061 GCA_044342535.1 Burkholderiaceae bacterium | reverse complement strand
CTCGAGATGCCGTGGCTCATCGAGCCGGACAATCCAGCGGTGATGGCCTATCCCAAGGTGCCCGTCGGCTACAACATCGAGATGCAGCGCCTCTACGCGCTCGGCATCGATGCCTTCCGCGCCGGCCGCCAGCTGCTCGCCGGCGACACTGTCTTCGAGCTCGACGGCGTCACCGGCCGGCTGCGCTACGACCGGCTCGCCGGCCAGCGCATCGAGCGCACCGCGGTGCCGGCGGAGTACCGCGCCGGCGTGCCGACGGCCCTCACCACGCCCTGAGGCGCCGGTGGTCGCGCCGCGCCAGCGCGAGGGCTTCGACGCCGAGGCGCGCGCCGAGACCTTCCTCGGCGATCACGGTCTGGTGCCGGTGGCGCGCAACGTGCGCTTCCGCGGCGGCGAGATCGACCTGGTGATGCGCGACGGCGCGCACTGGGTGTTCGTCGAGGTCCGCGCCCGACGCGACGCGCGCCATGGCGGTGCCGCCGCGAGCGTCGGCTGGCGCAAGCAGCAGCGGCTCGTGCTCGCCGCCCAGCTCTACCTGCTCAGTCGCTTCGGTCAGCACGGATGGCCGGCCTGCCGCTTCGACGTCGTCGCCTTCGAGGCCGGCGAGCCGCACTGGATCCGTGGCGCGTTCGAGGTCGGCTGAGCCCATCGCGAAAGGACCCGGCGGCACCCTCGATATAATCGCGCCGGTCTCGGCCTCGGGCAACTCGCCCGGCGCGGGACGCGCCAGGAGAACGCTCATGCACCCGACCCGTAGGCTCGCCGTCGTCACCGTCCTGCTCGGCTCGACGCTCGCCGCCACCGGCTGCCTGCCCCTGGCGGCCACCGGCATGGCCGTCGGCGCGATGGCCGCCCTCGACCGTCGCACGGTGGGCGCGCAGACCGAGGATACCGAGATCGAGCTGCGCGCCGGCAACCGCATGCCGGACGCGATCAAGGGCGCCCGCGGCGTCGCGATCACCAGCTACAACCGCCGCGTGCTGCTCACCGGGCAGGTGCCCGACGAGGCGTCCAAGCTCGACGCCGAGCGCGCGGTGCGACAGGTGCCGGGCGTGCGCGAGGTCTTCAACGAGATCGAGACGATCAACCGCGTGACCTTCTCCACGGCGGCCAACGACAGCGCCATCACCGCGCGCATCAAGGCGGGGTTCCTCGAGCAGAAGGCGCTCAGCACCAACGCGGTCAAGGTGGTCACCGAGAACGGCGTGGTCTACCTGATGGGCCTGCTCACCCAACGCGAAGGCCCGGCCTACGCAACCGTCGCGAGCCGCGTCGGCGGCGTGCGTCGGGTGGTCACGCTGTACGAGTACATCACCGACGAAGAGCTCGCGCGGATCACCGCGCGCTGAGCCCTCGCGCCTGCGGCGCCTCGCTTCGGTCGCCGGCGACCGTCAATCGGAACGGGCCGGCGACCCCGCACGAACTGGCTAGTCTTGGGCTTCGACGCGCCTCCTCGCGCTTCGGGAGCCCATGATGTCTGCCGGTCTGCTCTCCCTCCTGCTGGTCTTCGCCGTTCCCCTCGTCTGGGCGGTGCTGGCCTACAACCGGCTGGTCGGCCTGCGCAACGCACTTCGCAACGGGTTCGCGCAGATCGACGTCCAGCTCAAGCGGCGCCACGACCTGGTGCCCGGGATGGTCGACGTCGCCCGGGCCTATCTGACCCACGAGCGCCAGACGCTCGAGTCGGTCGTCGCCGCCCGCCAGGGGGCGGCCTCGGCACGCGCGTCGGCCGCGGCACGCTGGTCCGACGGCCATGCGATCGAGCGGCTCGATGCCGCCGAGTCGGTGCTGTCCGGCGCGGTCGGGCGGCTGTTCGCGGTCGTCGAGGCGCATCCGGATCTCAAGGCCGATGCGACCCTCGCGCACCTCACCGAGGAGCTGGTCTCGACCGAGAACCGGATCGGCTTCGCGCGCCAGGCCTACAACGACTCGGTGACCGACTACAACAACGGCGTCGAGCGCTTCCCCGAGAACCTCGTCGCCTCGGCTTTCTCGTTCCGGCCCGCGACCCTGCTGCGCTCGACCCGCAGCGTCGCCGAGCGGGAGCCGGTCGCGGTGACCCTGTAGTGCCTGCCTGCCCCGAGTCGGCGGCGCGCCCCGGTCGACGCCGATGAACTTCGCCCGCCAGCAGGAGCAGGCCGAGCGCACCGCGCGCCGGCTGACCTGGCTCCACGGGTTCGCGAGTGCCGCGGTGGTGATCGGCGTGGACGCGCTCGCGACCCTGGCCTGGCATCTGCTGTTCGGCGCGGGGACCGAGCCGCCCGACGGCTTCCACGCGGTCAACATCGGCGTCGTGCTGGCGCTGATCGTGGGCGGCGCCTGGCTCGAGACCTCGCGACTGAGGGAGGACGGCGCGCTGATCGCGCGGCGGCTCGGCGCGGTGGCTGTGGACCCGCTGGGCGACCCGCTGCACCGCCGGCTGCAGAACCTGCTCGAGGAGCTGGCGATCGCCGCACGCATCGGCGTGCCGCGTGCGTTCGTGCTCGAGGACGAGCCGACGATCAACGCGCTGACCGCGGGCATGGACCGCAACCAGTCGGTGGTGGTGGTCACGCGCGGCGCGCTCGTGCGGCTCAGCCGCGACGAGCTGCAGGGCGTGCTCGCGCACGAGGTCTCGCACATCGTCAACGGCGACGTGCGGCTCAACACCCGGCTGCTCGGCATGAACCACGGCCTGCAGTGGGTGGCGCTGCTCGGCCGCTCGATGCTGTCGCCCGCGCTGCGCTCGGCCGACGCGAAGCCCGGGCTCGACGGGGTGCTCGCGCTGCCGCTGGCGCTGGCCGGCGCGATCGTGCTGGCGGTGGGCGCGCTCGGCGAGCTGGCTGCGCTCGTGATCCAGGCGGGCATCGGGCGCCAGCGCGAGTACTTCGCCGACGCGCAGGCCGTCGCGTTCACCCGCCAGCGCGACGGGCTCGGTGGCGCGCTGCGCAAGGTCGCCGGCCTGCCGGCGGTGCTGACCCGCGAGGCCGCGGCCATCGGCGTCGCCCCGCGCGATCCTCGGCGTGCGGCCGCGCTGCGCCATCCGTACTGGCAGAACGTCTCGCACCTGCTGCTGGTCGGGCGGGTGGCGTCGGGCCGCTGGTTCGAGACCCATCCGCCGCTGCGCGAGCGGGTGCGCCGGCTGTACGGCCGCGACATGACGCCGGTGGAGCCGCCCGAGCTCTCCGATACCGACCGCCGGGAACCCGAGCTGCCGGCGGTGTCGCTCGCGGTGTCCGCGGGCGCCGCGCTGGACGACGAGGAGGGGTCGGTGCTGCCCGGCCCCGTCCGGGCCGGGACCGCTGCCCTCGCGTTCGCGCGGATGCGCGACGCCGACGGCCCGGCGCCGGGCCCGCTGTGGGCGGACACCCTGCCGGGCCGGGCGGGGCCGTCCGGCCGTGGCCCGGCCGCGGCCTTGCCCGGAGGGCGCGCTGCCGCGCCGGACGGCGGCCTCGCCTCGTCCGGAGACCGCATCGCCTGGCCCGGAGACGTCATCGCGATCGCACGGGGCGTCGCCGCCGATCCGGCCGGCACATCGGCGATCGCCGCGGCGGCGGATCGGCTGGTGCAGGCCACCCGAGAGCCGGCCGGGGCGGCGGCGCTGGTGGCGGCCCTGGTCTGGACGCCGGGTCAGCCGGCACCGCGCTGGGACGAGGGCTGGGCCTGCGCGGCCCAGCGCCAGGAGTCGCTGCGCGCCGCGGTCGCCGCGGTGCCGGTCGAGGTGCTGCGGGGGCTGCGCTGGCCGCTGATGGAACTCGCGGTCGCGCGGCTGCAGCCGCTGTCGCGCCCGGCGCGCGAGTCGCTGCTGACGACGGTGCGGGGCGTCGTCGACCACGATGCCCGCCTGACCCTGCCGGAATGGATCTACGTCGCGCTGCTGCGCCTGAGGCTGCGGCTCGAGCCGCGCCGAGCGGGTGGCCTGCGTCGCGCGGGGTACGGCGACGCGCTCGACGCGCGCGGCATCCGCGTGCTGTTCGCGCTGGTCGCGCACTGCGCGCATGTCAGCGAGGCGAAGGCCGACCGCGCCGCCAACGCCGCGATCCGCGCGCTCGATCTCGCGCCGATCGGCGGTTCCGCCGGGCCGCTCACCATCGAGACGCTGGAGCAGGCGATGCGCGGCGCCGCGCTGCTGCCGCCGCTGGCGCGCCCGCTGCTCGTGCGTCAGCTGGTCTCGCTGCTGCCGACCGATGCCGGTCACGAGGTCCGCGACTTCCTGCGCCTGTTCTGCGTGGCGATCGACACGCCGCCGCCCCGCCTGCCGCCGCACGGTCCGGTCTGGACCGCGATGCGTGCCGCAGGCAGCCCGCCGAGGGACGAGCAGGCCGACGAGGTACTGGCCGGCGCGGACGCCTGAGACGGGGGCCCGCTACACTGGACCCCTGCCGTCCGCTCCCATGTCCGCCCCGCCGACGCCCCGCCACACCCTGCCGCCCGACGCCGCCCCGGCCGCCGGCCGACGCCGCGCGATCGGCTTCGGCCTCGGCCTGGCCGCCGCCGCGACGCTCGGCGCGGGCGCCTGGATCGCGGCGCGAGGGGCCCGCCCTCCCGGACCACGCAGCCTTCCGGCTCTGGACTACCGGCTGATCGACGGCCGCCGCCTCGGTCCGCTCGAGCTGCGCGGCAAGGCGGTGCTGGTGAACTTCTGGGCGACGAGCTGCGCGGTCTGCGTGGCCGAGATGCCGGAGCTGACCGCGGTCTACGAGGCCTACCGAGGGCGCGGGCTCGAGCTGGTGGCCGTGGCCATGCCCTACGATCGGCCGGACCATGTGTTGCACTTCGCATCGACCCGCCGGCTGCCGTTCCCGGTCGCGCTCGATCCGATGGGCCAGGCGGTCGCCGCCTGGGGCGGCGTGGAGGGTACGCCGATCACCTGGCTGGCCGGGCCCGACGGCCGCATCCTGCGCCGCTGGCTGGGCCGGCCGGACTTCGCCGCGCTGCGCCGCGAGCTCGATGCCCTGCTGCCGGGCCCCGCCGGCTGAGCTGCTCGCCCGGGCCGGCCGCCGTCGCTCAGCTCACGCCGGCGGCCGCGGCCTGCTGATCCGCGTGATACGAGGATCGAACCAGTGCGCCGACCGCAGCGTGAGTGAACCCTAACTCATACGCCTGTTTCTCGAACGACGCGAACACGTCGGGATGGACGTAGCGGCGCACCGGCAGGTGGTGATGGGTCGGTGCCAGGTACTGGCCGATGGTGATCATGTCGATGTCGTGCGCGCGCATGTCGCGCATCGTCTGGACGATCTCCTCGTCGGTCTCGCCCAGCCCGACCATGATCCCGGACTTGGTCGGCACCCCGGGCACCCGCTGCTTGAACTCGGCCAGCAGCTTCAGCGAATGACCGTAGTCGGAGCCGGGGCGCGCCTCCTTGTAGAGGCGCGGCACCGTCTCGAGGTTGTGGTTCATCACGTCGGGCGGCGCCGCCTCGAGGATGGCGAGCGCGCGGTCGAGGCGGCCGCGGAAGTCGGGCACCAGCACCTCGATCCGGGTGGCGGGCGCCTGGGCACGGACCTCGCGGATGCAGTCGACGAAGTGCTGGGCACCGCCGTCGCGCAGGTCGTCGCGGTCGACGGAGGTGATCACCACGTACGACAGCTTCAGCGCGGCGATGGTCTTGGCGAGGTTCGCCGGCTCGTTCGTGTCGAGCGGATCCGGGCGGCCGTGGCCGACGTCGCAGAACGGGCAGCGCCGGGTGCACTTGTCGCCCATGATCATGAAGGTCGCCGTGCCCTTGCCGAAGCACTCGCCGATGTTCGGGCAGGACGCTTCCTCGCAGACCGTGTGCAGGTTGTGCTCGCGCAGGATCCGCTTGATGTCGTGGAAGCGGCTGCCCGGGGCGGCGGCCCGCACCCGGATCCAGTCGGGCTTGCGCAGCACCTCACCGGCGGGCACGACCTTGATCGGGATCCGGGAGGTCTTGCCCGCGCCCTTCTGCTTGGCGGTGGCGTCGTACGGGGCGGCGGCGGCGGACCCGGGGGCGGCGGAGTCGGTCATGGTCGTTCGATGTGGGCGGCGAGGATGTCGCCGAAGCGCCGGGCGACCGCCGCCGGATCGACGGGGTCGGCGGCCGGGGAGCCGACGCGGGCGCGGGAGAGGTCGGTCACCTCCAGGCCAGCATACCCGCAAGGGTTGATCCGTTCAAACGGCTCCAGGTCCATCGCGACGTTCAGCGCGATGCCGTGGTAGGTGCAGCCTCGGCTGACCTTCAAGCCGAGCGAGGCGAGCTTCGGCCCGGCGGCGCCGTCGGCGCCGACGAGGTAGAGGCCGGGGGCGCCGGGCTTGCGCACCGCGCGCACGCCCCAGGCGGCGCAGGTCTCGATGGCCGCGGCCTCGAGGCGGCAGACCATGTCGCGGACCATCAGGTGCCGGCGCCGCAGGTCGACGAGCGTGTAGGCGACGACCTGGCCCGGCCCGTGGTAGGTGACCTGACCGCCCCGCTCCGTCCTGATCACCGGGATCTCACCGGGTGTGAGCACGTGCTCCGGTTTGCCCGCGAGGCCCTGGGTGAAGACCGGCGGATGCGCGACCAGCCAGATCTCGTCGGGCGTGTCCTCGCCGCGCGCCGCGGTGAAGGCACGCATCGCATCGAGCGTCGGCAGGTAGTCGGCGGGAGCGAAGGGGCGGATCAGCATCGGGCAGGCGGCGCGCGGGTCGCCGCTCGGAGGTCCATCGGGTCGTGCGACGGTCAGCGCTGCAGTGCAACGATGGTACCGTCGCCACGGGTCCGATCTCCGCCCGACCAGCCCGGCGGGCGGGGTTGCGACCTGGACGGGCCGCGCGCGGTCCGGAGGGGCACGATGACCGAGACCATGCGACCGATCGAGCTCATCGGGGCCGCGATCGGCGAGGGTGCCCCCGACCGCCGCACCCGGGCGGGTCCGGCGTCGCTGCGCCGCTGGGGGCTGGGCGCACGGCTGAGCGCCCGCGGCCGGACGGTGCGCTGGGGCACGGTGGTCGGCTCGGACCTCGCGCTGATGCCGCAGGGCCCGATGGCGGTGGTCGCCGAGTTCTCCGCTCGGCTCGCCGCGGCGGTCGACGCCTCGATCGCGTCACGGCATCTGCCGGTGGTGATCGGCGGCGACCACTCCTGCGCGGTCGGCACCTGGAGCGGCGTCGTCGCCGCGCTGCGCCGCGACGGGCCGGGAAGGCGCCTGGGGCTCGTCTGGGTCGACGCGCACCTGGACGCGCACACGCCCGAGACCTCGCTCAGCCAGATGCCCCACGGCATGCCGATCGCCGCGCTGCTCGGGCATGGCGCGCCGGCGCTGACGGAGGTCGCCGATCCCGCCCCGAAGCTGCGGCCCTCCGACGTGGTGCTGATCGGTCCGCGCAGCTGGGAGTCGGGCGAGGCGGCGCTGCTCGAGCGGCTGGGCGTCAGGGTGATGACGCATGACGAAGTCGTGCGCCGCGGTTTCGCCGACTGCATGCACGAGGCGGTGGCCCGCGTGAGCGGCGACACAGACGGCTGGGGGCTGAGCTTCGACCTCGATGCGCTCGACCCGCTCGATGCGCCCGGCACCGGCTCGCGGGTCGCCCGCGGGCTGCGCACGACCGAGGTGGCGGCCGCGCTGCACGGCATCGCGCGCAATCCGCGCTTCGTCGCGGCGGAGCTGGTCGAGTACAACCCCTCGCTCGACCGCGAGCGGTTGACGGCGTCGGCGGCCGATCGGGTGCTCGGTGCGATGGTGGACCGGCGCGAGCGGGATGCCGTCGGGACGGCGCCGGGCACCGAGCGACGCGCCCGGCGCGCGCCGGCGGCGGCTAGAGGACGACCTTGACCATCGGATGCGCGGTCAGCTCTAGGTAGAGCGCATCGAGCTGCGGGCGCGAGGTGGCGCGGATCGTGGCGGTCAGGCCGAGGTAGGTGCCCTGTCGCGACGGGCGCAGCTCCAGCGTCGAGGCATCGAAGTCGGGCGCATGCCGGAGCACCACCTGCGTGATCGCCTCGACGAAGCCGTCGGCCTTGCGCCCCATGATCTTGACGGGGAAGTCGGTCGGGAACTGCAGCAGCTCGGTGCGGGGCGATGCCGCCTCGTCGTCCGGTGCAAGGGAGTCGGTCATGCGAGGGCCTGCGGCACGGAGGGGCGGCGCGTCAGTGCGCGGCGAGCCCGGCCGATGCGGCGCTGGCCGCCTTAGCGCGCTGGTAGGCGGCGTGCAGCCGGCGGAACACCGGTCCCGGCGTGCCGTCGCCGACCGGGCGGGCATCGAGCAGCGTGACCGGCAGCACTTCCTTGGTCGCCGACGACAGCATCAGCTCGTCGGCCGAGAGCACCTCGGCGCGGGTCACCGGGCGCACCTCGAAGGCCACGCCCTCGGCCTCGCACAGCTCCTGCATCAGGCCGTAGCGGATGCCCTCGAGGATCAGGTTGTCCTTGGGCGGGGCGAGCACGCCGCCGTCGCGGACCACCCAGAAGTTGCTCGACGAGCACTCGGTCAGGCGGTCGTCGCGGAACATCACGCACTCGGCCGCACCGGCCTCGACCGCCGCCTGCCGCGCCAGCACGTTGCCGAGCAGCGAGGTCGACTTGATGTCGCAGTGCAGCCAGCGCTCGTCGGGCAGCGTGATCACGGCCACGCCCTGCGAGATCTGCTCGGCCGGGAGCACCGGCAGGGGGCTCGACATCGCGAACACCGTCGGCGTCACGCCCTTGGGGAACGCATGGTCGCGCTTGGCGACGCCGCGGGTGACCTGGATGTAGACGAACTGGTCGTCCCACGGATGGCGGGCGATCAATGCATCGACCAGGCCGCGCCAGCCGGCGGCGTCCATCGGATCGTCGATGCGCAGCTTGGCGAGGCTGCGGACCAGCCGCGCATGGTGCTGCGCCCAGCGGAAGGGCACGCGACCGTACACCGGGACCACTTCGTAGACGCCGTCGCCGAAGATGAAGCCGCGGTCGAGCACCGGCACGCGGGCCTCGGCCAGCGGCTGGAACTCGCCGTTCAGGTAGACGGTCTGGTCATCGGTCATGAGGGCCTGCGGATCACTTGAACCAGAGTCGGATCGTATCCCACAGGCGCCCGAACCAGCCCGCCTGCTCGATCGCCTCGAGCGCGATCAGCGGCTGCTCGGCGATCACCTTGTCGTCGAGGCGCACGCGCAGCGTGCCGATCGGCTGGCCCTTGGCGATCGGGGCCACCAGCGGCTGCATCCGCTCGATCTCGCCCTTCACGCGCTCGGCCTGGCCGCGCGCGACGGTCACCAGGACAGTGTTCGCGAAGCCGGCCTTGACCTCGTTGGCCGCGCCCTTCCAGACCTGATAGGAGGCCGCGCTCGCGTCCTTCTGGTAGAGACGCACCACGTCGAAGTTCGCGAAGCCGTAGTTCAGCAGCTTCTGCGACTCGATCGCGCGTGCCGACTCGGACGCGGTGCCCAGCACCACCGACAGCAGCCGACGCTGGAAACCCGCACCCGGCTGCTCGCGCTTGCTCGAGGCGATCAGGCAGTAGCCGGCGGCATCGGTATGGCCGGTCTTGACGCCGTCGACGGTCGGATCGATGAACAGCAGCCGATTGCGGTTCGGCTGCTTGATGTTGTTGTACGTGAAGTCGCGCTCGGAATAGAGCTTGTAGTACTCCGGATGCTCCTCGATCAGCCGCGACGCCAGGATCGCGAGGTCGCGCGCCGTCGTGTAGTGCTGCGCGTCGGGCAGGCCCGAGGCGTTGGTGAAGTTGCTGTTCTTCATCCCGAGGCGCGCGGCTTCGCGGTTCATCTGGGTGGCGAACGCCGCCTCGCTGCCGCCCAGTGCCTCGGCCAGGATGATCGCCGCGTCGTTGCCCGACTGCACGATCAGCCCGCGCAGCAGCTCCTCGATGGTGGCCGGCTTGGCCGGGTCGACGAACATCCGCGAGCCGATCGCCTTCCAGGCGATCGGCGAGACCGGCGGGCGCATGTCGAGCGCGAGCTTCTTCTCCTTGAGCGCGTTGAAGACCAGGTAGGCGGTCATCAGCTTCGTCAGGGAGGCCGGCTCGACCTTGCTGTCCGGGTCGCTCGCGGCGAGCAGCTGCCCCGTGGTCACGTCCACCAGCAGCCACGACTTCGCGGTGATCTGGGGCGCGCCCTGCAGCGCGAGCCCCTGGGTGGCCGGTACCGGCGCCGTCGCGGCGCCCGAGGGCGCGGGCGCGGCGGCGGGCGCCTTCCCCTTGGGCGCCTGCGCGTCGGCCGACGGCGCGGTTGCGAGGATCGCCAGCATCAGCGTGGCGGCGAGGGAAGCGTGGCGCTTGAGGCCCATGTTCTGGCGTCCTTCGCGTTCCCGTCGGGAACGTGAAAGTGGTCGGTAAAGGCCGCGGATTATACGGTCCGCCCGGCTCAGCGCCGGCCGTCGTCGCGGCGCTTCGGCCGGGCGGCATCCGCCGGCGGCGAGCCGGCGGCCGGCCGTGGCGAGGGCGCGTCGCGCCCGCGCGTGCCCCGGGCGCCGTGCGCGCGCTGCGCGGCCGCCGACACGCGCGCCGCCGCGGCGTCGCCGGCCCGCGCGCGGACCAGCTCGACCACCTCGCGCATCACGCCGCGCAGCACGGTCATGTTCACGCAGTCCTGCAGCCGGGCCTCTAGCACCTGGCCAGCCGGGCCGAGCTCGCGCAGCACCGCGCCGTCGATGCGTCGCTTGAAGTCCTCGAGCCGCGGGTCGCGCAGGTCGGTGGCGCCCCCGGGCAGCTCTTCGACGATGCCCGACAGCGAGATCAGCCCGGCGGCCTGCAGTTCGTCGATCAGCCTGGGCAGCTCGCCCGGTCGCACCGCCGCGGGCAGTGCCGCGAGCGGCCGGCGGCCGTCGATCAGCACCAGCACGCGGCGGGCGGCCGGCGACAGCGTGTCGCCCCGGCGCTCGACCTCGGAGACGCCGGCGGCTGTCTTGCTGTAGACGAGTCGGGGATCGAGGGTATCGGCCATGGGCCCGCTCAGCGCAGCTCGCGCATGAGCAGCTGCTTCAGGCCGGTCAGCTTGCGGTGGAAGAAGTGGTCCGCGCCGGGGATCACCACCACCGGCAGCTCCTGCGGTCGGGCCCAGTCGAGCACGGACGACAGGGGGACGGTGTCGTCGACCTCGCCGTGGATCACCAGCGTGTCGGCCGGCACCGGCTCGACCTCGAAGCGCGAGGCGGCGGTGCCGACGAAGACCAGTCGCGTCGCCGGGCGCGGCCCCTCGGCCAGCCGGCGCGCCACCCGCGACTGCACCGCGCTGCCGAACGAGAAGCCGGCGAGCACCAGGGGCAGGGCATCGCCGTCGGACTCGGCCGCGCGCGCGGCGGCGACCACCGCCAGCAGATCGTCGGTCTCGCCGCGGCCCTCGTCGTAGGTGCCTTCGGAGGCGCCGACGCCGCGGAAGTCGGGGCGCCAGCAGACGTGCCCGAGCGCGAGCAGCGCGCGGGCGAGGGTCTGCACGACCTTGTTGTCGCGGGTGCCGCCGTAGAGCGGATGCGGGTGGGCCACGACCGCCAGGCCGCGGACGGGCTCGCTCTCGGGCCGGTCGACGGCGACGTCGATGCGGCCCGCCGGCCCGTCGATGCCGACGATGCGCGTGCCGGGGTTCATCGGTCAGTCGATCTTCAGTCGCTCCACCACCTTGCCGTCGCGCAGGTGGCTCTCGACGATCTCGTCGATGTCGTGCTGGTCGACGACGGTGTACCAGACCCCCTCGGGGTACACCACCGCCACCGGACCGTGCTCGCAGCGATCGAGGCAGCCGGCCTTGTTGACGCGCACCTTGCCCGGGCCGCTCAGGCCGAGCGCCTTGACCCGGTCCTTGCAGTAGCCCTGGAGCGCCTCGGCGCGGTGCTCGGCGCAGGAGGCCCGGCCGTCGTCGCGACGGTTCAGGCAGAAGAAGATGTGCTTGTCGTAGTGCATCGTTGCTCGGGAAGGGGCGGGCCCGGTCGGGCGGGTACCGGTGTGACGCTGTGCAGGTCCGTGAGTATGCCGCCGAACACCGCCAGACGCTCTGTTCGCGGCCCGACCCGTCCGACGGCCGGGCGTTGCGTCCTGCCGACTCGGCGAACGGGTTTCCGACACGTGACCGTCGTGCCGTGCCCACGGGTGCGTCGGCTCGTGCGCGCGGATCGACCGTCTGTCGGGACTTAGTTAATTAGGACTATGGCCGGATCGGCCCCGCAGTGTCAGCCTCCGTTTCGTCCGGGTGCATCGACGAGCCGACCGGACCGAGGACGGTACGCGAAGTCGGTTCCGTGCGCCGCTGATGTCCCGCTCGAACCGACTCGGCCTCCTACGGGTGCGCCGACCCTCGAACCCGAAGGAGAGATCCACCGTGAACCGTGATGTCCTGATGCGCAGTTCGAATCGACCCGGCCTGCGCGCCGCCTCGCGTCGCCGCGCGCCTGTCTCCGCCACCCTGATCGTCTTCGCGCTCGCCGCCTGCGGCGGCGGCTCCAGCACGCCGCCCGCGACAGACGCCGAGCCGCCAGCGGCGTCGCCCGCGCCTGCGCCCGCAGCCGTACCGGTCGCGATCAGGGGCGTCGCCGCCACCGGCGCACCGCTCGCCGGTGCCGCGATCAGTGTGTTCGACGCGACCGGCGCGACGGTGTGCGAAGCGACGGCGGACGCCGCCGGCGCCTACGCCTGCACGCTCGGCGCCGCGCCGAAGACACCGCTCCTGGTGCGGGCCGAACGCGACGACGTGACGCTGTTCAGCGCGCTCGGCGAACCCACGTCCGGAACGGTCAACGTCACGCCGATCACCCAATTGATCGTCGCGACCCTCGCGGCGGACGGCGACCCCCAGGCGCTGATGACCCGGCTCGCCGCCGGACAGGCGCCCTTCACCGCCGCGGCGCTGGGCACCGCGGTCGAGCGCGTGACGGGCGCACTCAAGCCGCTGACGGATCGGCTCGGCGCGACCATCGATCCGATCCGGGGGACGTTCTCCGCGGACGGGACCGGCCACGACAAGGTGCTCGACGCACTGCAGGTCAGCATCCGGCCCGCAGGCAGCACCTCGAACGTCGAGGTCACGGTGAAGACGGTGCCCGGGAGCGAGGACGCCGCGCCGATCGCGATCTCGTTCCAGGCGAACGCGGCGACGATCCCGGCGATGCCGTCGACCGGTGACCTCGGTGCGCTGCCGACCGTCAACGTGCCTGCCGCGATCGCCGACCTCGCTGCGCGGATGAACGGCTGTGTCGAGCTGCCGCCCGAGCAGCGCGTCTCGAACGGCGCGACCTTGGTCGCCAGCGAGTGCCGCTCGCTGTTCTCTCAGGACGACCCGTCGCGCTTCCTGGCGAACGGTACCCGCGTCGGGCCGCTGGCGGGCGCTGCGTACTCGTTCATGTTCGTCAACGCCGCGATTCCGGTGCGCTACGAAGCCGGCATGTTCGACTTCTACCGGGCCAATGGTGATTGGGTCGTCACCTACCGGACCACATCGACGGGCGGCGCGGTGTCGTTCGACCAGGTGGTCGCCCGCGTGGAGAGCGGCAAGCTCAAGCTCGTCGGCAACCAGTACGCCTACGGCGCCGCCGTGCGCCCGATCGTCCAGCGCCGCGAGTACCTGAACACACCGGCGGCCACCAGCCTGACGGTCGGCTACAACGTGTCGATCTCGAACCGGGTCGACGGTTCGGGCAACTCGGTGTTCACGAAGGTGGAGGTCACGTCGCCGCGCGGCAACACGCTGACCTACCTGCCCAGCCCGGGTCTGGGCAACCTGCTGCTCGCGAAGCCCGACGGCACGGCGAGCACCACGTCCGTGATCCGGCTCGCGGGCCGCCTGACCGATCCCGCCCAGACCGCCCACCCCGCGGATGTCGACCCGGCGCTCTATTTCGCCGACCGGACGCTGTACACGGACGAGGTCATCCGCACGATTCCGGACCAGGGCGTCTGGCGGATGACCTTCTTCCACGCCGACGGATCGCCGAACGTCGTGCAGGCGTACCGCACCGTCTCGCGCGCGATGACGCTGGCCGAGGCCGAGCAGGCCCGATTCGCCGAGCCGCTGCAGGCCTCGAAGGCCGCGCTGAGGGCACGAAGCGCGGCCAACGGTTACGGCACGTTCACCGCATCGCCGAGCGCCGAGACGCCGCAGTATGCCGACCTGCGCGGCGCCGACGGCGGCGCGTGGTGGGCGGTGCCCGCCGG
>JBIIPQ010000078.1:0-14076 GCA_044342535.1 Burkholderiaceae bacterium | reverse complement strand
CGTAGACCCGCCCCGCGGCGCCCGGCGTCGACTCGCCGAGCCGGCCCCAGACGGGGATGTTCACCTCGGTCATGCCGAAGCCCGAGGTGACGTCCGGCACGCCGAAGCGCTCGCGGAACACCGCCTCGTGCTCGGGCAGGTTCGGGCCGTTCTTGACGACGCGCAGCCGGTGGTCGCGGTCGTGCGGCGTGGGCGGGGTGCCGACCACGAAGGCCGCGAGCGCGCCGAGGCAGTTGGTGAGCGTCGCGCGGTGGCGGCGGATGTCGTCGAGCCACGCGCTCGCCGAGAAGCGCGGTCTCACCACCGCGGCGCAGCCCGCGATCAGCGTGGCGCCGAGCTGCATCAGCAGGCCGTTGGCGTGGAAGAGCGGCAGCACGATGTAGTACACGTCGTCGGCCGTGAGCGCGAGCGAGTCGATGGCGCCGCGACCGTAGAGGAAGCAGTGCGCATGCGGCATTAGCACGCCCTTGGCCGGCCCGCTGGTGCCCGAGGTGTACATCACGCAGGCGATGTCCTGGGCGCGCGGCATCGGGCCTTGGTGGGGTGCTGCGGTGCGCCAGCCATCCCAGGCGAGCGTCTGGAGGCCGGCGCGCGGGACGGTGTCCGCGGGATCGCTCGGCGCGGCGCCTGGGGTATCGCCCCGCGCCGGGCCGGGCGCGCCGCCGGCGACCAGCACCCGGGCGATGGTCGGCACCTCGCGCGAGGCCTCGACGAACGCCGGCAGCAGCGAGGCGTCGACCACCGCGAGCGTGGCGCCGCAGTCGGTGAGCGGATGGCGCAGGAAGGCACCGGTGAGCTCGGGGTTGAGCAGCACCGCCACCGCGCCGAGCCGCCCGATGCCGAGCCAGGCGCGCATCAGGTCCAGGCCGCTGGGCAGCATCACCGCGACGTGGTCGCCGGGGGCGACGCCGAGCGACGCGAAGAAGCCTGCCGCGCGCTCGACGGAGGCGAAGGCCTCGCCGAAGCTCGTGCACTCGCCGGTGGTCGTCTCGATCCAGCGCACATCGGGGCGGCGGGCGGCCTGCTCCGCGAGCACCGCGGGCAGCACCCAGCGGCCGGGGTCGTCGAATCCGGAATACATGGCGGCGTGTCTCCTCGTCGATGCCCGGGTCGACGATACCCGAGCGCGGCCGCTCAGGTGAACAGGCCGATGTCCTTCACGGTGTAGCGGACGATCCCCGGCGTCACCAGCGGCAGGTTCGATGCCGACACGCCGAACCAGGTGGCGAGCGTCGCGCCGAGCTGGTCGACCGAGGTGGTGGGCAGGTAGCGGCCCTGGCCGACGTCGTCGGGGCCACCGTTGGCCGGGACCGGTGGCGTGCCGTGGATCTGCCGGCCGCGGACCGCGCCGCCCATCACGAAGTGGTGCGATCCCCAGCCGTGGTCGGAACCGTCGCCGTTGGAGCTCAGCGTGCGGCCGAAGTCGCTCGCGGTGAACGTGGTCACGCGGTCCTGGATGCCGAGCTCGGTCATCGCCGCGTCGAAGGCGCCGAGCGCATTCCCGAGCTGCGTCATCAGCGCGGGATGGGTGACCAGCATGTCGTCGTGGGTATCGAAGCCGCCGAGCGTCACGAAGAACACCTGCCGCCTGACGTCGAGCGAGCCGCGCGCCGACAGCATGCGCGCCACCATCTTCAGCTGGTTGCCGAGACCGGTCGCCGGGAAGGCCGCGGCGAGCGCGGGCGCCGCGGCCAGGGCCGCCGCCACCGTGGTGGTGGCCGCGATCGACCGTCCGACCAGCTTCCCGTGTTCCTGCTCGAGCAGGCTCGGACCGGTGGCGGCCGTGACCAGGGTCCTTAGTGCCTGCGAGGCCGCCGCCGACCCGAACAGGCTGCCAGACAGTCCGGTGATGCTGACCGGTCCGGCGCTGTTCAGCTGGTAGGACGCCGTGGTGCGCCCGCTCACGAACACCGACGTGCCGCCGGTGCTGATGCAGGCGAAGGTCGAGGCCGCGTTGTCCGCGGCGAACAGGTCTCCCATGCGTCCGCCCCAGCCCGAGATCGCGCCCTCCGGATTGCCGGACTGCCAGGTCGACTGCTGATCGTTGTGAGAGAAGAGCTTCGGGGGCAGCGGCACCGAGCGCGCGAGGTACTGGGCCCGGGTCGTCGGCTGCACCAGCGGCCCGACGTTCATCAGCACGCCGAGCCGGCCCGCGTCGAAGGCGGGCATCAGCGGGGCGAGATCGGGCGCGAGCGCGAGACGCTGGCCGCCCGCAAGCGCGACCGACGGCGTCAGCACCGTGCCGGCCGCCTCGAACGCGCTGCGCGGCAGCGCCAGGCCGCCACGGACCGTCGCATAAGCCTGATGGGTCGCATCGTCGTACGGCACCACGGTGTTGCCGTTGTCGTTGCCGCCCAGCAGGAACACGCAGACCAGCGCCTTGTAGTCGGTGGCCGACTGCGCGGCGGCGTCGCCGATCGCCGACAGGTTCAGCGCCCAGGGCGCCGCCACCCCCGCCACCGACAGGCTCGCCGCGCGCCGCAGGAACTCGCGGCGCGCGGCCGCATCTCGGGTGACCGGACGCTTCATTTGAGCACCATGTAGTCGGGGCAGGCCATCGTGAGGAGGACCGCCGCGCGTACGCGCTGCAGGCGGTGGGTGTCGGTGCCGGTCGTCATCGCGGTGACCGCGTCGCGGATCGTGCGCTGCGCGGCATCGCCGAGCCGTCCTGCCGCGAGCGTCAGGTTCAGCGCGTCGACCAGCGCATTCGGGTCGTCCGCCAGCGGCAGCAGCGACGCGTAGTCCGGCCGCAGGTCGGAGCCGAGGAACCCGGTGCTCGATCCGATCGCCGTCTGCATGAAGTTCAGATAGCCGGCGACGCTGGTCTCGGAGGTGATCTGCATCTCCGGCGCCACCAGCCCGGCGCTCGCGAGCGCGGTGTTCGGCGGCACATGGCCGGGGCGGTAGAAGTTGAACACCGAGACGCTGCGCAGCGGACTCTGCCCGAGCCGCGTGGCCGCATCGGACGTGTCGCCGAGCGCCCAGGCGCCCGACGGCGAGTTCACGCCGAAGGCGCGGGCCCATTGCGTGAAGCGCAGCACGGGCTCGGTCAGCTTGGCGCCCGCGGCGCGGGTGTCCGGCCAGCGCGCCTCCGGGTCGGTGAGGATCGCGCGCAGCACCGCCTTCAGGTCGCCGCGCACGCGCGCGCCGTTGTCGGCGAAGACGGCCGCCACGCGCTGCACGTAGTCCGGCGAAGGGTTCGAGCAGACCAGCCGCTGGATCAGCTGGCGACCGATGAACGGGCCGACGTTGGGATGGGCGACCAGCGTGTCGAGCGCGATCGACAGCGTCTCGCGCGCGCCCGTTCCAGCCGGCACCACCGTGCCGAGGAAGCGCTTCTCGCCCGTCTCGTGCCGCGAGGCGACCGGCTGCATCGGCGTGATCGCGCGGATCTCGGTGGCGGGGTCGATGCCCGGACCGCTGACGAAGTCCCAGCCGGTGAGCGCACGCGCCAGTCCGCTGACATCCGCCGAACCGTAGGTCTCGATCGGCGCGCCGTTCGCGAGCCTGGGCGTGCCGTCGGGCTCGAGCGTCGTCAGCCCGATGGTGAAGAGCTGCATCACCTCGCGGGCGAAGTTCTCGTCGGGCTGGCGCCCGGTCGCGGGATTGGCCTTCTGGCTGCCGCGCATCGACAGGTAGCCACCCATCGCTGGCGACAGCGTCACCGCCTCGAGCAGGTCCCGGAACTGGCCGAACGCATGGGTCTCGAGCACGTCCATGAAGTGACCGGCGCCGATCGACGGGCAGGGGCCCGAGATCGTCGACGCCGAGATCACGAAGATCTGAGACAGCGCGTAGGTCATGCGCTGGCGCAGCTGGTCGGGGCGGGTGATGAACGCGCGCCAGATCGTGTGGCTCGCCTCGGCGCGGGAATTGACGAAGGTGCCGACGTTGTAGCCGCGTCCGACCATCCAGTCGACGTGGGACTGTCCGCGGGGCATCGCGAACTGCTCGTCGAGCCAGCCGTCCAGTCCGATCGCCTGCGTCCGTCGGATCTCCGCGGCGTCGGCCCCGAAGCTCGCCTGAGCCAGCAGGCGCGAGGCGGCCTTGAGGTCGAAGGGCGGCAGGGTGAGGGGCAGCGCGATCGGCGCGGGAGAGGGCCCCGGGGCGGGCGTGGCACCGGGTGCCGGTACCGGCGACGCGCCGGAGGATGCGGAGGGGGCTGGTGCCGGGGCTGCACCGGCGGTCGGACCGGGTCCCGGCGCGGCGCCGGGTGCGTCGGATCCGGGGTCGCCGCTCCCGCAGGCCGCGAGCACCGCGGCCGAGGCCAGGACGAGGCCGGGCACCGCGATGCGCGTGCGACTCGGGTCGGGCCGGATCTCGAGCGCGAGCCCCTGATCCTGCATGCGCCCGGGCACCATCGCATCGGACATGGGGGCGGGTCGGCTGCGAGTCGCCGGCACTGGATCGCTCGGTTCGGCCATCGGAGGCTCCGTTCGGTCGGCCGCGAAGCGCGGGCGACGAGGCCGGCAGCGTACAGGTTCGACCCCGTCGGCGAACACGGTATCCGCGGACTGCATCGACGCGAGCCCGCGAGTTCGGAACGGCTGCACGGAGACGTCCCCGACCTCTTCCCGGACCGGGAAGTCGGCTGGGCTACGATCGAGTCCTCCCCCCACCCTCTTCCCGCGCGAGTCCCGCCATGTCCCGCATCCGCATCACCGTCGCCGGCCGCCAGTTCATCGCCGAGACGAACCCCGACGCACCCAAGACCGTCGCCGCCTTCGAGGCGCTGCTGCCCTATCGGCAGAAGATCATCCACGTGCGCTGGAGCGGCGAGGCGTGCTGGATCCCGCTCGGCGACTTCGAGCTCGGCGTGGGCTTCGAGAACCACACCTGCCACCCCTCGGTCGGCGACGTGCTGTTCTACCCGGGCGGCTACAGCGAGACCGAGCTGCTGATCGCGTACGGCTCGTGCTCGTTCGCCTCGAAGATGGGGCCGCTCGCCGGCAACCACTTCCTCACCATCGTCGAGGGCCGCGAGCAGCTGCGCGCGATGGGCACCGAGGTACTGTGGGAAGGCGCGAAGGACATCCTGTTCGAGCGCGGCTGAAGGAGACGAGACGATGCTGAAGTTCTGGTACAACCTGGCGCCCAACCCGATGAAGGTCGCGCTGATGCTCGAGGAGCTCGGCGTGCCCTACGAGCCGATTCCCGTCGACACCCGCAAGGGCGAGCAGCACACCGACGCGTTCAAGGCCGTCAACCCGAACGCCAAGGTCCCCGCGATCGACGACGACGGCGTACAGCTCTTCGACAGCAACGCGATCCTGCTGTACCTCGGCGACCGGCACGGCCGCTTCGTGCCGACCGACACCGCCTCGCAGGCCCGCGCCGAGATGCTGACCTGGCTGATGTTCATCGCCAGCGGCATCGGCCCGTACTCCGGCCAGTCGGTGCACTTCCGCCATGCGGCGCCCGAGCCGAAGGCCTACGCGCTCAACCGCTACGACTTCGAGGCGCACCGCCACTGGAAGATCCTCGACGACCGGCTCGCGACGCACCGCTACCTCGCCGGCGACGCGTACGGCATCGTCGACATGGCGTTCTGGGGTTGGGTCCGGCTGGTGCCCTACGTGCTCGGCATCGAGAACCCGTGGACGCAGTACCCGAACCTCAAGCGGCTGCTCGACGAGATCAACGCGCGGCCGGCAGTCGCACGCATCGAGGACCTGCGCAAGCGTCATGCGTTCAAGGCCGAGATGGACGCCGAGGCGTTCCGCGCGATGTTCCCGCAGAACGAGCGGCTGAAGGGCTAAGGAAGGGCCGCCGCGCTCAGCGCAGCGGCTCGCAGCGCAGCGTGGCGCGGGCGGCCTCGACCTGCTCGCGCTGCGCCACATAGTCCGCCACCAGTACCCGCATCAGCAGCAGGCCGCGGGCGGTCGGCGAGGTCACCAGCGTCGCGCCGTCCGGCACCGCGGGTGCCGCGGCGTAGGCGGCGGGCCCGACCAGCATCAGGTCCACCGGGCGTCCGCCCGCCTGCCGGTCGTTCAGCACGAAGACATTGTCCGAGTTCGACGCGTACAGCGCGATCGACCAGTAGCCTGGTGCCTTCGGATCCGCGCGGACGCGCAGCGGCGCTGCACCGAGGTCGAACGCGCAGGTGGCATAGAGCAGGTCCGGGCTCGGCATCACGATGCGGCGCTGCGAGGCGTCGGTCATCGGCGGCAGGAACACGCCGCCACCGGCCGCACCGGTGCCGGCGAGCACGCGGTTCATGATCACCCGCGGCACCGCCCAGACGGCCAGTCCGTGGACCGCCACCGCGATCGCGACGACCGCCGCCGCGCGCAGCACCCAGCGCCGCCGCGCGGAGGCGGCCCTGCTCGCCGCGATCATGCGCAGCGCCCGACCGGCTCGATGCGCGGCGGATCGAGCGAGGCGGGCGCGGCCTGCAGCGCCGCCTCGGGGTTGTAGACCCGCAGCGTGAAGATCAGCCCGCGGTCGCCCGGCGTCGGCAGCCAGGGCGTCGTGCCCGCATCGCGCGGCTCGGTCGGTGCGCTCGTGAAGGCGAAGCGTCCGCGCGCATCGAGCACCGCGGTCTGGCCGTTGACGCTGTAGCGCCGCTGCGGCACGTCGAAGAGGAAGAAGTCGTCGGCGTAGGCGGTGACGCTCCACCAGCGTGCCGCCGGCGGCACACCCTCGACGCGGTAGCTGCAGCGCGAGCGCAGCGGCGCACCGGCGGTGTCGTGCGTGGCGACGTAGTACATCGTCTCCTCGCGGTTGAGCGCCAGCAGCCCGCCGATGGCGACGCGCGCGCGAGTCCAGGGATCGGCGTCGGCACTGCCCGCGAGCAGCGCCACCCGCCACGGTCCCGCACCGCTGCCGAAACCGTCGGCGCGTCGCAGCACGGCCCAGGCGCTCGCGAGACCCAGCGCCACGCCCAGCCCGAGCACCGCCGCACCGACGGCGAGCCGGCGACCGCGCGGGCGGCGACGCCCCGCGCTCACCGGCCCGTCCGACCCGCCGCGGCGCCGGCGCGCGCGCGCTTCGCGAGTGCCGCGAACCACCGGCCCGCACGGGCCGGCGCCAGGCGGAACATCCAGTCGCCCAGGCGGGCGTCGATGCCGATCAGCAGCCGGGTGTCGCCGCGCTCGATCGCGCGCACGATCGCGGCCGCCGCCTGCTGCGACGTGGTCCGCGCGGTCCGCCTGAACTGCGCGTCGAGCGCCGCCTTCGAGTCGGCCGCGACCGACAGGTCGACCACCCGCGCGGACTCGACGATCCGCGTGCGGATGCCGCCCGGATGGACCGTCAGCACGCGCACGCCCGAGTCCCGCAGCTCCTCGCGCAGCACGTCCGAGAACGCGCGCACCGCGGCCTTCGAAGCGGCGTACATCGACTGCGTGGGCGGCGCGACGAAGGCGAACACGCTCGAGATGTTCACCAGCGTCGCCCCCGACCGGCCGCGCAGCTGCGGCACGAACGCGCGACAGCCGCGCACCACGCCCCAGAAGTTGATGTCCATCAGCCAGCGCGCGTCGGCCTCGGGCAGGGTCTCCACCGGCCCCACCAGGGCGACGCCCGCGTTGTTGACGACGATGTCCGCGCCGCCCCACAGCGCGATCGCACGCTCGGCGAGCGCGGGCGCGGTGGCGGGGTCGGCGACGTCGCAGACCACCGCCTCGATGCTCGCGCCCTGCGCGCGCAGCGCGTCGGCCACCGCCGCGAGACGGGTCGCGTCGAGGTCGGCGATCAGCAGCTTCGCACCGCGCCCGGCCAGCACGTGCGCGAGCGCCTCGCCGATGCCGGACGCCGCGCCGGTGAGCACCACGCCCCGCCTCTGCAGCTCAGGCATCGCGCGGGCCGCGGCGGCGGGGGCGTCGGGGTAAGGTGGCGGCTTTCACGGGATCGGGACGGGAGCAGGGATGAGCGCAGCATCGACCGACCAGGTGGCCTTCGTCAACGGCCGGACACGACTGTATGGAATCGTCGGCGACCCGATCGTGCAGGTGCGCTCGCCGGAAATGGTCACCTGGGCGCTGCAGCGGCGCGGGCTCGACGCGGTGCTGGTGCCGATCCACGTGCACGAGGCCGAGTTCGACCGCGTGCTGCCGAACCTGATGCGCGTCGCGAACCTCGACGGCCTGGTGTTCACCATCCCGTTCAAGCAGCGGGCGAGCGCGCTCGCAGCCACCCTGGGGCCGCAGGCCCGCGCGATCGGCGCGATCAACGCGCTCGCGCGAGGCGCCGACGGCCACTGGCATGGCGAGATCTTCGACGGGCTGGGCTGCGTCGAGGCGCTGCGCCGGGCCGGCGTCGCGGTGGGCGGCGCACGCGCGATGCTGATGGGGCTCGGTGGCGCGGGCACCGCCATCGCCGCGGCACTCGCCGCCGAGCGGCCCGCGCTGCTGCGGATCTTCGACCTCGATGCGTCGCGCTGCGAGCGCGCCGCGGCGATGCTGCGGACGGCGAGCCCGGAGACCGAGGTGGTGGTCGGCGCGCCGGTCGTCGACGGCATGGACGTGCTGCTCAACGCGACGCCGGTCGGCATGCTCGACGACGCACGCCTGCCGTTCGAGGTGCCGCGGCTGCCCGCCTCGCTCGTGGTCTTCGACGCGATCGTGATGCCCGAGCGCACGCCGCTGCTCGCGCACGCCGAGGCCTGCGGCTGCCGCACCGTGCGCGGCCGCGAGATGATGCGCGGGCAGATCGCGCGGATCGTGGACTTCTTCGAGGCGGGTGGTGCTGCGACGGCATGAGCATCCCGTCGATGCATCGCTTGGCGACTCGACCCGCCGAAGCTCGACGCGCTGGTGGTCAGCCACGGCCACTGCGACCACGCTACGTCGGCTTCACCACCTGCCCTGACGTCTGCCCGACCGACCTCGCGCGCATCACGGCGGCGCTGCAGTCGCTCGGGCCCGATGCCGATCAGGTCGTACCGGTCTTCGTGACCGTCGACCCGGCGCGCCGAGCGCGCCGCACCCTGGCGCGGCTTGATGCCGCATCGGAACTGATGCAGACTGATGCGATTGATCGCATCAATCCAAGGCAGGCCCACGTGCGCACCACGGTCACCATCGAAGACGAGCTGGTCGAGCAGGCGCTGGCCCTCGCGGATCCGGCCATGCCTCGCTCGGCACTGTTCCGCGAAGCGCTCCAGGCCTTCGTCAGGCAGCAGGCGGCGCGTCGGCTCGCCGCGCTCGGGGGCACGGCGCCCAGGATGGCGGACATCCCGCGTCGTCGCGACACCCGCGTGAAGGCGGGATGATCCTCGCGGACACGTCGACCTGGGTCCGGCATTTCCGCGATCCGTCGACCGGACTCGGCGAACTGCTGCTCGCGGGCCGGGTCGCGATGCATCCGTGGGTCCGGCTCGAGGTCTCGCTCGGGACACCACCCCGCAGGCGTCAGACGCTGGCGCTCATGGCGCAGCTCGAACCGTTGCCCGTCGCCACCGACGCCGAGCTCGACGCGTTCATCGAGCGGCGCTCGCTGGGGGACCGAGGCATCGGTCTCGTGGACGCGGCCCTGCTCGCTTCGGTCCTGCTTCGGCCAGGCGCCCGACTCTGGACCTTCGACAAGGCGCTCGCCGAGCTCGCCCACGAGTTCGACTGCGCTCACGACGCCCGCGGGCACTGACGCCCCGGCACCGCCGCCTACCGGAGCGCGCCCCCTGACGTCCCACGACTGGCTCGTTTACTGCATCGCCGCCATCGGCCTGTCCGTCACCCCCGGCCCGAACAGCTTCCTCGTCCTCACCCACGGCGCGCTGCACGGCCACCGCCGCACGCTGTGGACGGTGGCTGGCGGGGCGATCGGGTTCTCGCTGCTGATCGGCCTGTCGCTCGCCGGCATCGGCGCGCTGCTGCAGGCCTCGTCACACGCGCTCGCAGTGCTGAAGTGGGTGGGCGGCGCGTTCCTGCCGCAGCTCATCCGCCCGGGCGTGGACCTGCTCCCGCAGCTCGCCGCGCTGCTGCTCGTCTTCGTCGTGATCGAGATCGTCGTCGAGTACGCGCTGGCGCTGCTCGCGCACCGCGTTCGTCCCTTCCTCGCACGGCAAGGAAGGACCTTCAGCCGGGTCTGCGGGTCGCTGTTCATCGGGATGGGCGCGGCGCTGCCGCTGGCGCGCTGAGCCGTACTGCCGCCGGCAAGCCGGGCATCGCTACGCGCGAGGCCGCGGTCCCGCGCACAGCGCCGCCGCCGCGAGCTGCATCACGAGGCAGGCCGCGATCGTCCAGGCCGGCGTGCCGGTGGCCGCGAGCAGTGCGCCCGCGCCGATCGGACCGAGCGCGAACAGCGTCTGGCCCACGGTCCACACCCGGTTGACCACCGCGCCGTAGCGTGCCGGCGCGAACTCGCGCTGCGCGAAGATCGCCGGCAGCGTGATCACGTTGCCCACCGACAGGCCGAACAGGCAGCAGCCCACGAGCACCGCGGCCGGCGCGTCCGAGGCGAGCAGCAGCACCATGCCCACCGCCTGCACCGCGTAGCTCGCGGCGGTCGCGAGCCGGTGGTCGATGCGGTCGATCACCGTCGCCAGCAGCAGCCGCCCGACGAGCGAGGCCGCGGTGGTGGCCGCGACCGCGGCGGTCGCGGCCGCGACGCCGACCTTGGGCACCAGCAGCGGCATCTGCTGCGAGAGGAACGCCACTTGCGCGAGCCAGCCGATCGCGAACAGCGCGGTGACGCGGGCGAGGGGCTCGGTGGCGAGGGCGGCTGTCGGGCTCGGCGCGGCGCTCGACGCGTTCGATGCCGCCGAGTCCGCCGAGTCCGCCGGATCCTGCGACGCCTGCGCCCCGCCTGCCGCTCGCCCAGCGTCTGCGCCCGCCGCGCCCGCGCCCGCGCCCACCGCCCCACGCCCCGCCGGCTCCGGCAGGTTCCACGCCACCGCCGCCAGCGTCGCCACCGCCAGCACCGCGGCGACGCCCGCCAGCCCGTCGGCCACCCCCCAGTGCGCCACCGCCCAGGCCATCGGCGGGATCACCAGGAAGCCCGACGCGCTCGCGCCGGTCAGCGCGAGGTTCAGCGCCAGCCCGCGGCGCTGCTCGAACCACTGGCCGATCACATGGCTGATCGCGGTGCCCGAGGTCGCGGCCCAGCCGAGCGCCATCGTGGCGTAGGCGGCGAGCAGCAGCGCGGGGTGGCCGGCACGCGGCAGCGCCGCGACCCCGCCCGCCAGCAGCAGCACGCCCGCGAGCGCGACCCGCCGTCGCCCGAAGCGCGCGGCCGCGCGCTCCACGCCCTGGATCGCGGCCGCGCCCAGCAGGAAGTAGCCGGTGGTCGCGGCCGACAGCAGCGTGCCCGACCAGCCCGCCTCGCCGAGCCGGTGCACGTACAGCGACAGCGAGTAGAAGCCCAGCCCCCAGGCGAACACCGCCAGCCAGAACGCCGTGGCCACCACGCGCCAGCCGGCGATCGGCCGCGGCGCGCGGAACTCGTCGATCCGCGCCGCGGGCGTGCTCATCCGAGCGCCAGCGGCCCCGGGTGCAGCGCGAGCGCCTCGCGCCCGGCGCGGAACAGCCAGGCGTCGAACGGCCCGTGCAGCGCCATCGCGCCGTCGCGCACCGTCAGCCAGTCGCCTTCGGGCAGCCCGATCACCGTCTCGCCCGGCTCGAGCACCTGGAACTCGGCGATCCGCTGGCGGCGCGTCTCGCCCTGGTGGCCGGGCGGCATCGCATCGGTGAAGTGGCAGTTGAGCTGGACCGGCACGAGGCCGAGCGCGTCGAGCCCGCCCGGATCGACGATCGGCATGTCGTTGGTGGTGCGGATCGTCGGGCAGGCGAGCACCGAGCCCGCGCTCCAGCCCGCGTAGGGCAGGCCCGCGCGCACCGCGTCCGGGATCGCGTCGAGCCAGCCGCGCCGGCGCGACTCGGCGAGCAGCCTGAAGGTGCTGCCGCCGCCCACCAGCAGCAGCTCGGTCGCGGCGAGCGCGGCGCGCGGATCCTCGACGCGGTGCGCGCCCTCGATCTCCAGGCCGATCGGCGCGAGCGCTTCGCGCACGGTCGCGGTGTAGGCGTCCCAGTCGACGGTCACGCCCGCGAAGGGCAGCAACAGCGCGCGGCGCCGGCCGGCCGCGAGCGCGGCGATCGCGTCGAGCGCATGCACGAGGTAGCGTCCGTCGGGCATCCGGGAGTTCGACAGCAGCAGCAGGTTCATCGCGGGCGGCGCCGGCACGGGGGGTGCCCAGTGTAGGACGGGCCCGGGGCCTGAGGCACGTGGGGCCTCGTGCGAGGCCGTGTCGACGCCGCGCCGACCCACCGGCGGGCACGCCCTGGAACGGCCGCGCCGCCGCACCGCCCGGCTTCCCGTACACTCTCGCCCTCGCGCGGGCCGCCCGGTCCGCCGAATGCTGGGGGTGCCGTGCGCGCGGTCTCGTGCGACACGGCTGAGAGAGTCCCCTCGAACCTGATCGAGGTCATCCTCGCGGAGGGAAGCAGCCATGTCGTCCGTCGTCCGGAATTCCGCGCTCGTTCCCGTTCCCGCCACCGAGCGGCCCTTCGGCCTGCGCGACCATGCGTCGCTGTGGCTGTCGCTCGGCGTGGGCCTGCTGGTCATCCAGGTCGGCTCCTTCCTCGTGCCCGCGATGGGCACGCGCGAGGCGTTCGCCGCGATCGTCTTCGGCTCGATCCTGGGCGCCGGCCTGCTCGCCTGGACCGCGAAGATCGGCTGCGACAGCGGGCTCTCGAGCGCGGGCCTCATGCACGCGACCTACGGCAGCGCCTTCGCCAGGCTGCCGATCGTGCTGAACATCGTCCAGCTGATCGGCTGGACCACCTTCGAGCTGGTGGTGATGCGCGACGGCCTGGTCGCCATCCTGCGCGACCTCGGCTGGATCGCGCCGGCCCCTGCCGCCGGGGCCGCACCCGCGCATGCACTCCAGATCGCCGCGCCGTGGTCGCTGCCACCGGCGGCGATCGTCGCGACGCTGGCGTTCGGCGCGCTGCTGCTCGTGCTGGCGAACGGTTCGATGGTCACCCTGGTGCGGCGCTTCGTCAGTCGCTTCGGCCTGCCGCTGGTCCTGATCTCGCTCGCCTGGCTGACCTGGCAGTTCGCCGGCCTCGCGGCCATGAAGGGCTGGGACGAGCTGTGGGCGCGGCCCGGCGACGGCAGCATGAGCCTGCTCGGCGCGGTCGACCTGGTGATCGCGATGCCGATCTCCTGGCTGCCGCTGGTGGCGGACTTCTCGCGGCACGGCCGCGACGGGCGCGGCGCGCTCGCCGGCACCTGGATCGGCTACGCGATCGCCAACGCCTGGTGCTACACGCTCGGCGTGCTGGTCGCGCTGTCGGCGCCGACGACCGACCTGGTGACCGCGCTGCTGCTCGCGCAGGGCGGACTCGTCGCGCTCGGCCTGATCCTCGTCGACGAGCTCGACAACGCCTACGGCGACGTCTATTCGGGCGCCGTCGCCTCGCACAGCCTCGCGCCGCGACGCAGCGTCCGGGGCTGGGGCATGGCGCTGGCGGTGCTGTGCACCGTGCTCGCGCTGATGCTGCCGATGCACGGCCTCGAGCCCTTCCTGCTGCTGCTGTCGTCGGTGTTCGTGCCGCTGTGCGGCGTGATCCTCGGCCGGCTGGGCGGGCTGCGCGACGTCGCCGGGCGGGTCGGCGGCGCACGCGTCGAATGGGTCGCGGTGGCCATCTGGGTCGGTGGCGTCGCGCTGTTCCACCTGCTGCCGAGGTGGACGACCGACTTCGGCTCGGCGCTGCCGACCCTGGCCGCGACCTTCCTGATCGCGCGTCTGACACGGCGCTGAGCGTCGGCGGGCCGGCTGACGTACGATCGGGCTCCGACGTCCCGATCCGCGCCCACGCCATGCTGCCGCTGTCCGTTCTCGATCTGGTTCCCGTGCGCCTCGGCGACACGCCCGCCGACGCGCTGCGCAAGTCGCTCGAGCTCGCCCGCACCGCCGAGCGCTGCGGCTACACCCGCTACTGGGTCGCCGAGCACCACAACATGACCGGCGTCGCGAGCTCCGCGACCTCGGTGGTGATCGGCTACCTTGCCGGCGGCACCTCGACGATCCGCGTCGGCTCGGGCGGCATCATGCTGCCCAACCACTCGCCGCTGGTGATCGCCGAGCAGTTCGGCACGCTGGCGTCGCTGTACCCCGGCCGCATCGACCTGGGC
>JBIIPQ010000356.1:0-4740 GCA_044342535.1 Burkholderiaceae bacterium | reverse complement strand
CCGGGCCCGATACGGCCGCACGGTCGAGGTGGTCTGCTCGCTGATCATCATCGTCAGCTATCTCGGCTGGGTGTCGGCCCAGGTGACCGCCCTCGGGCTGGTCTTCAACCTGCTGTCGGGCGGCGCCATCCCGATCCCGCTCGGCATGGTGATCGGCACCGTGTCGATCCTGGCCTACACGCTGTTCGGCGGGATGTGGTCGGTCGCGGTCACCGACTTCATGCAGATGATCATCCTGGTGGTCGGACTGCTGGTGATCGCGGTCTTCGCCAGCGAGCTGGCCGGCGGGGCCGGCAAGGTCATCGCGCTCGCGCAGAGCCGAGACATGTTCCGCTTCCTGCCCGAGCCTTCGTTCCACGACATCGTCTTCTTCATCGCCGCGGCGATCACGATGATGCTCGGCTCGATTCCGCAGCAGGACGTGTTCCAGCGGGTGATGTCGGCCCGGGACGTCAAGGCCGCCACGCGCGGCCCGGTGATCGGCGGCGCCTGCTACATCCTGTTCGCCTTCGTGCCGATGTTCCTGGTGACCAGCGCGCTGCTGATCATGCCCGAGCAGGCCACGGCGCTGCTCGCCGAGGACCCGCAGAAGGTGCTGCCCACGCTGGTGCTCGAGCACATGCCGTTCGCGATGCAGGTGCTGTTCTTCGGCGCGCTGCTGTCGGCGCTGAAGTCGACCGCCTCGGCGACCCTGCTGGCGCCCTCGGTGACCTTCGTCGAGAACATCTGGCGGCAGTTCGAGCCGCGCATGGGCGACCGCGAGGAACTGCGCGACATGCGGATCGCGGTGCTGGTGTTCTCGGCCTGTGTCTGCACCTATGCGATCGCGATGCAGGGCACGCCGATCTACGAGCTGGTGTCGGCGGCCTACCAGATCACGCTGGTCGGGGCGTTCGTGCCGCTGCTGGCCGGCCTGTACTGGCCGCGCGCGACCACGCAGGGCGCCCTCTTCTCGATCGTCCTCGGGCTGCTCGGCTGGCTGGCCTTCATCGCGACGCCGGCCGGCGAGGTCTTCCCGGGCCAGCTCGCCGGCGTGCTCGCCGCCGGCGTGGGCATGCTGGTCGGCTCGCTCGGACCGCAGGCGCTCGCGAACCAGCATGACCGCCGTGTCCTCGTCGCGCACTGAGCCCTTCGAGCGGACGGTACCGCCGACGCTGCATTCGGGCGACCCCGAGCCGCTCGAGCGCGTCGCCTTCGTGCTGATCGGCACCAGCCATCCCGGCAACGTCGGGGCGGCCGCGCGCGCGATGCGCACCATGGGCGTGACCGACCTCAGGCTGGTCGCGCCGCGCTTCGACGACGTGGCCGAGCGGCCCGAGGCGCGCGCGTTCGCCAGCGGCGCGACCGGGGTGCTCGACGGGGTGCGCCGCTTCGCGACGCTGGCCGAGGCGATCGGCGACGCGGCGCTGGCGGTCGCGGTCAGCGCCGAGCCGCGCGAGTTCGGCCCGGAGCCCGCGCCGCCCGAGGCCTGCGCGGCCGATGCGATGGCCGTGCTCGCCGCCGACCCGGCGCACCGCGTCGCCTTCGTGTTCGGCGCCGAGCGCACCGGGCTCTCGGTCGACGAGGTCCAGGCCTGCGGCCGCCTCGTGAGCATCCCCGCGAGCCCCAGCTACTCGTCGCTGAACCTCGCGCAGGCGGTGCAGGTCCTCGCCTACTGCGTGCGGCGCGCCGCCCTGACCGCGGCTGCGCCCGCCGCCCCGGGGCCCGTCCGGCCGGGCCCGCGCCTGGCCGATCACCGCGCCGTCGGCCGCCTGCTCGAGCACGGCGAGCAGGCGCTCGGCGCGATCGGGTTCCTCGACCCGGGCCATCCCAAGAAGCTGGTGCCGCGGCTGCGCCGGCTGATGCTGCGGGCGCGGCTGCGTCCCGAGGAGGTCGACCTGCTGCGGGGCGTGCTCAAGCTGATGGTCGAGCGGAGCCGCCCGCGATGAGCGTGCGCCGCGTCCCGGTCGTCCTGATGCGCGGCGGTGCGAGGCGGGCCGCGTTCTTCCATGCGCACGACCTGCCGAACGCGCCGCGCGTACGCGACGCGATGCTGCTGCGCGCGGTCGGCGGCCCGGATGCCGGCGGCGGGCCAGTCGACGGGCTCGGGGTCGGCCCGGACGGGGTCGCCCGCGTGGTCGTGGTCTCGCGCTCGCAGCGCCCGGGCTGTGACATCGACTTCCTCTGCGGCACGATCGCGGCCGGTGCAAGCACCATCGACTGGAGCGGACCCTGCGGGCCGCTGGCCGCTGCGGTCGGCCCGTTCGCGATCGCCGAGCGCCTGTTCGCCTGGTCGGAGGGGCCGACCCGCGTGCGCCTGCAGCACGTGCCTGACGGCGCCCGCATCGACGCCTTCGTGCCGGTGAGCGCGGGCGAGGTGATCGAGCAGGGCGGCTTCCTGGAGGACGGCGTGCCCTTCGCCTCGGCCGAGGTGCGGCTCGAATGGCACGAACCGACCGATACGCCGTTCCCGAGCGGACGTGCCCGCGACGTGCTCGAGCTGCCGGGCGGCCTCGCGCTCGACGCGACCCTGACCGCGGTCGGCGAGCCGATCGCCTTCGTGCGCGCCGATGCACTCGGGCTGAGCGGCCGCGAGCAGCCCGTCGAGGTCGAGCGCAACCGCAGGCTGCTCGAGCGCATCGAGGCGCTGCGCCTGCAGGCGGCGGTCCGCATGGGCCTGGCCGATTCGATCGACGCGGCTTCGCGGGCGCGCGGCCCGATGCCCGCGGTGTGCTGGATCGCGCGGCCGGCGGCCTACCGGGCCACGTCCGGGACGGACGTGGCCGCCGAGTCGGTCGACGTGCTGGCGCGCTGCATGGCCGGCGGGCGGCTGCTGGCGGTGTCCGGCGGCACCGGCTCCCTCGCGATCGCGGTCGCCGCGGCGGTGCCGGGCACGGTGGTGGCCGAGGTCGCGCGCACGCTGCCCGGCGTCCCGGTGCGGATCGGGCATCCGACGGGCACGCTGGCCGCCGGCGCCGACGTCTCGAACCGGCCCGCCGCCGACGGCGCGCCGCGCTGGCGGGTCGAACGCTGCCTGCTGTCGCACGGCGCGCGCCGGCTGCTGTCCGGCGACCTGCACGTCCCGGACGCCGGCTGAGCCGCCGCGTCCGCGTGGCGCGTCGCCTGCACGGTCGCTGAGTCGCGGCTAGAATCCGCGTTCAGACCCCGGGGCCGACGCCATGTTCGAGCGGATCAAGGAAGACATCGCCACGGTTCGCGAGCGCGATCCTGCCGCTCGCACCTCGCTCGAGGTGCTGCTGGCCTATCCGGGCGTGCATGCGCTCGCGATCCACCGGGTCGCCAAGGCGGTGCGGCGGGCGGGGCTCCACACCGCCGCGCGGCTGGTGTCGCACCTCGGGCGCATGCTGACCGGGATCGAGATCCATCCGGGCGCGCAGATCGGCCGGCGCGTCTTCATCGACCATGGCATGGGCGTGGTGATCGGCGAGACCGCCGAGGTCGGCGACGACTGCACGATCTACCAGGGCGTGACCCTTGGCGGCACCTCGCTCACGCGTGGCACCAAGCGCCATCCGACGCTCGAGGCGGGCGTGGTGATCGGCGCCGGCGCCAAGGTGCTCGGCGGCTTCACCGTCGGCACGCGCGCCCGGGTGGGGTCCAACTCGGTGGTGCTCAAGACCGTGCCGCCCGGCGCCACCGCGGTGGGCATCCCGGCGCGGATCCTGGGCGATGACGTCGACGCGCGCCGCGAGGCGCAGGCCGAGAAGATGGGCTTCTCCGCCTATGCGGTCACCCAGGGCGCGGACGACCCGCTGTCGGTCGCGCTGCACCAGCTGATCGACCACGTGGCCGAACAGGACCGTCGGATCGACCAGCTGACCGCCGCGCTCGAGCGGCTCGGTGGTGCGCGCCCGCAGGGCTGCGACGGTTCGCCGCTCGATGCCGGGCGCCTGAGCCGGCTGGTGGACTAAGCCGCCTGAGTCGGCCAGTCGGCTAAACCGCATGAGTCGGCCAGTCGGCTAAGCCGCCCGAGCCGGCCAGTCGGCTAAGCCGGCTCGTGGACTAGGCACCGGCTCAGGCCGGCGGCAGCGCCACCGGTTCGCCGTCGCGCCACAGCAGCATCGCGCCGCGTGCGGTATCGCCCTCCCGGTCTCCGTCCGAGTCCCCGTCCGAGTGCCAGTCCGTCAGCACGAGGCGCGTGCGCGGCGTGTCGCCGTCGACCCAGTGGTGGACGGCCGGCCGATGCGTGTGGCCGTGCACCAGCAAGCGGGCGCCGGCATCGCGCATCGCGGCCCCGACCGCCGCGGGGTTGACGTCCATCAGCGCGCCGGACTTCTCGCGCTTGCCCGCCTCGCTGGTCTCGCGAACGGCTCGCCCGATCGCGAAGCGCTCGGCGAGCGGCCGCGCGAGGAACGCCCGCTGCCAGGCCGGGTCGCGGCAGGTGCTGCGCCACTGCTGGTAGACGAGGTCGTCGGTGCAGAGCGCGTCGCCGTGTGCGAGCAGGACCGGCACGCCGTGCAGCTCGATCGGGGTCGGGTCGGCCAGCAGCGTCGCGCCGCAGCGTCGCGAATACGGCGTCACCGAGCCGTCGGGCAGCGGCGCGTCGAGCAGGAAGTCGCGGTTGCCGCGCATGAGCCAGACCCGCGCACCGCCAGCGGCCAGGCCCGACAGCACCCCGGCGAGCTCGGCGGCCAGCGCGTCCGCCCCGTCGTCACCGACCCACAGCTCGAACAGGTCGCCGAGCAGCACCACGTGCGCCGCCGCCGGTCCATGCCGGCGCAGCGCGGCCAGGAAGCGCGC
>JBIIPQ010000355.1:0-4761 GCA_044342535.1 Burkholderiaceae bacterium | reverse complement strand
GTTGCACTGCTCGACCGTACGCGCTACCGCGTTGATGTCGGAGAAGTCGAGCTCCGGGTCGATGCCCTGCGTGTAGAGGTTCAGCGCGAGCGTGACGAGATCGACGTTGCCGGTGCGTTCGCCGTTGCCGAACAGGCAGCCCTCGATGCGCTGTGCCCCCGCCAGCACGCCGAGTTCGGCCGCCGCGATCGCGGTGCCGCGATCGTTGTGCGGATGGACCGAGATCACCGCCGACGCGCGGTTCGGCAGGTTGCGGTCCATCCACTCGATCTGGTCGGCGTAGATGTTCGGCATCGCACACTCGACGGTCGCGGGCAGGTTCAGGATCACCGGCCGCTGCGGCGTCGCGCCCCAAGCGTCCATCACCGCGGCGCAGACGTCGCGCGCGAAGGGCAGCTCGGTCGAGGAGAACACCTCGGGGCTGTACTCGAAGCCCCATTCGGTGCCGGGCCGCGCATCGAGCTGCTCCCGCACGAAGCGCGTGCTGCGCACCGCCAGCGCCAGCACATCGTCCTGGCTCATGCCGAAGACGACGCGGCGGAACACCGGCGCGGTCGCGTTGTACAGGTGCACGACCGCGCGCTTCGCGCCGGCCAGCGAGTCGATCGAGCGTGCGATCAGGTCCTCGCGGGCCTGCGTCAGCACGCTGATGACAACGTCGTCGGGCACCAGGCCTTGCTCGATCACATGGCGCACGAAGTCGAAGTCGGTCTGCGAGGCCGCCGGGAAGCCGACCTCGATCTCCTTGACGCCGATCTTGAGCAGGGTCTCGAACATCCGCAGCTTGCGCGCGGTGTCCATCGGCTCGAACAGGGCCTGGTTGCCGTCGCGCAGATCGGTCGACAGCCAGCGCGGCGCGCGCTCGATGGTGCGCGACGGCCAGCGGCGGTCGGGCAGGTCGATGCTCGAAAACGGTCGGTACTTGCCGGCGGGGGGCTTCATCGTCATGGCTCGGACTCCAGGGGTCGGTCGGGTTCGGGAATCGACCGTGATCCGGGGCGGAGGAAGCGATGAGCGTGGCCGTCGCCTCCCGTGGCCCCGAGCATCGGTCGGGGTACGGGGCGGGCCGGGGTGGCGCGCTGGACTGGCTCGATCAGCCCGGTGCGGGCAGCGTGCGACCCCGGCCCGACGCTAGTAGCAGCGTGGGCAGCACGAGGAGGGCGGGGCGCAACGAAGTCATCGGAAGAGCGTATCCGGCCGCGGGGCGGCCTGTCAAACACGCGCCGCCGCGTCGCGCTGGGCACGGCGCATGCAGCCGGTTACCGGTGCTTGCAATGTCGCGCCCCATCGCGGTCCACGGGCACCGTCGCGCCGCCGTTGAACCGGCACGTCGCCCACAGATGGAGCAGTTCATGCAGGCCCGCCCGATCCGCAGTCCGAACACCTTCCGTTTCCCCCGCAATGCGCGGCGACCCCTGATCCGTTCGGTTGCGGTCGCGGGCGTCCTGCTCGCTGCGCTGCTCGCACCGGCCGTACCGGCCGCCGCCGCAGAGGTCCTCGTACGCGGCGACGCCACCTTCAAGGTCCCCGCCGAGGCCACCCTCGCCGCGCTGCCCGCCGACGCGCCGGTCCGCGCAGCGGACCTGCGTGGCGGCACGCTGAGCTTCGAGCTGAGCTACGACGATGCGACCCCCGATGCCGACGCCGATCCGCAGACCGGCCGCTACGAGCGCGCGATCCGCGCGTTCCGGGTTCGCATCGGCGACACGCTGCTCGACATGCCGGTGTCGAGCGCACGGCTCGTCGTGTCCGACGGTGGCCAGGGACGCGTGTATCGCGAATCGGTCCAGTTCGTCGCCGACGCGCGCGCGGGCGGCTTCACCGTGCAGGCCGGATGGGTGCAGCTCAACCAGGCCGCGATGACCGCCGACCTGCGCGGCGCGACCGGCGTCCTCGACGGCGACCGTCTCCCCGCGCCATCGCGGCTGGTCGCGCTGCCGACCTCGGGCGAGTTCGACCGTGTGTTCTACCTGCGCATCGACGCGCAGGGCGACGCGGCCAGGCCGCTCCTCTACCTGAGCACGTCGAAGCTGTCCGTCGGTCTCGCTGGGCCCGCCACCGCTGCAGCCGGCGCCCCGGCGCGCTGATCCGGAGACCGCGATGACCCCCCGTACCCGCCTGCTCGCGACCACGCTGGCCCTGACCCTCGCCCTGGCAGGCTGCGGCCACGACCACTACTACGATCCCGGCCCGCCCCCGATCGCCGGCCTCGGCCTGACGCTCACCCGGGTCGGTCCGGAAGCCATCCAGCTCGACTGGAGCTTCGATCCGGCCGCCGCCGCGTACGAGGTCACCCGCGACGGCTTCCCGCTCGCGCGGGCCGCGACCACGAGCCTGGTCGACGCGAGCGTGGTCGGCGGATTCCGGTACTGCTACCAGGTGACCGGGCGCGGCGTCTCCGGCGGGGTCGTCTCGGTCACCTCGGTGGGCTGCATCACCGTGTTCTGAGCACGCGAGGCGGACACCGGGCGGGCGAGCGGCCACAATGCGGCCGACGTCTTCACCGGAACCGCCATGGACCCGATCGGCCCCTTCGTCCATACCGAGCATTCCGCCGTGCCGCCCGCGCTCGAGGCGGGCCGCGATCCGGTGCGGCATCGCGTCGCGATCGCCGGCGGCGGACCGGTCGGCCTGGCGCTGGCGCTCGCCCTGGCGAAATGGGATGTCGCCTCGGTGATCCTCGAGGCCGACACCACCGTGTGCGTCGGCAGCCGGGCGATCTGCATCTCGCGCCGCAGCCTGGAGATCCTCGGCGAGCTGGGCGCGCTGGACGCGCACCTGGCGCGCGGCCTGCCCTGGGAGGGCGGGCGCACCTTCCACCGCACCGACGAGATCCTGCGCTTCGGCATGCCGCAGGACGCGCTGCAGCGGCTCCCGCCGATGATCAACCTGCAGCAGTACTGGATCGAGCACAACCTGGTCGAGGCGGCGGCCGCGCATCCGGGGCTGATCGACATCCGCTGGGGCAGCGAGCTCGTCGGCGTCGAGGCCGACGACGACGGCGTGTCGTTGACGGTGCGCTGCGCCGGCGCTGGCGCCGAGCATGCGATGCGGGCCGACTGGCTGGTCGCCTGCGACGGCGGCCAGAGCTTCGTACGGCGCTCGATGGGCCTGAAGCTCGAGGGCACGGCGTTCGAGGGCAAGTACGTGATCGTCGACATCACGCTGCCGAGCGCCTATCCCGCCGAACGGCGCGCCTGGTTCGATCCGCCGTCGAACCCCGGCTCGACGGTGCTGATGCACAAGCAGCCCGACGATCTCTGGCGGCTCGACTACCAGATTCCCGACGACGCGGACCTCGAGGCCGAGCTGCGGCCCGAGCGGGTCGGCCCCTTCGTGCAGCGGCACCTCGACATGATCGGCGAGGGTCACCTGCCCTGGGAGATCGTCTGGATCAGCGCCTACCGTGCGGGCGCGATGAGCCTCGATCGCTACCGCCACGGCCGCATCCTGTTCGCCGGCAACGCGGCGCATGCGATGCCGATCTTCGGCGTGCGCGGGCTGAACTCGGGGTTCGACGACGCTCACAACCTCGGCTGGAAGCTGGCGTCGGTGGTGCGCGGCCTGGGCGGCGACGCGCTGCTCGACAGCTACGACACCGAGCGCAGGCATGCGTACCGCGTGAACGCGGCCAGCGCGATCCAGAGCACCGAGTTCATGGCGCCGCCGTCGCGCGGCTTCTCGCTGATGCGCGAGGCGGCGATCACGCTCGCGCATCGGCATGCGTCGATCGCGCAGCTCGCGAATCCGCGCCAGACGCTGCCGATCGGGTATCCCGACTCGCCGCTGTCGACGGCGTCCGATCCGGCGGCGGGCGGGCCGGCGCCGGGCGATCCGCCTCGCGAGGCGCCGCTGCGCGGACCGCAGGGCGCGACCCACCTGAGCGCGCTGCTCGGGTCGGCGTGGACGGTGCTGGCCTTCGTCGCGCCGCAGGCCGCGCGGCTCGATCCGGCGCTCGACGGCCTGCTGGGCGCGCTCGAGCGCGGACCGCTGCCGCTGCGCACGCTGGAGGTGGTCGCCACGGGCGAGCCCACGCGCGCGGGTCATCGCATCCGGGCGGTCGACGACGCGACCGCCGAGGGCCGCGTCGCGGCGACCCGCTGGGGGGCGCTCGACGGCGCGGTCGTGCTGCTGCGCCCGGACGGACATGTCGCCGGTCGCTGGCGCCGGCCCGATCCCGCGACGCTGGGCGCCGCGCTCGATGCCGCCCGCGGGCTGTGCGCCGAGGTGGTCCGATGAGCCCGGCCCTGTCCCCCGAGGCGCGCGACGCGCTCTACCGCGAGTGCGCGCTGGCGATCACGGCCGTCGGGCGCGAGCGCGAGCCCCTGTTCCTCGCGCGGCTGGCCCTGCTGCTGATGGAGGCCGTGGGCGACGAGGCGCGATGCCGCGAGGCGATCGAGGCGGCGGCGCGGGAACTGCCGGTGCCCAGCCTGTCGCGTTGAGGCCCCGGGGCCTGGCTCGAGGGTGTCAGCCGATCTGGGCGCCGTGACGCGTCATGCGTCGGCGAAGCGCGCAACGACGCTGCCCAGCCCGTCGATGCGGGCCTCGAAGCGATCACCGAGGCGAGCGGCCCCCATCGGCCCGAGCGCGCCGGTCATCACCAGGTCGCCGGCGCGCAGCGGCTGACCGAGCGCTGCCATCTTGCGGGCGAGACAGGTGGCTGCCACCCGTGGGTGGCCGAGGCAGGCGGCGCCGATGCCGGTCGAGACGGTCTCGCCCGTCGGCTGCTGGGTGCGCGCGACCGCGATCGGCTCGTCGTCG
>JBIIPQ010000354.1:0-4766 GCA_044342535.1 Burkholderiaceae bacterium | reverse complement strand
ATCACCGACAACGCGGCGCTGACCTACCTGGGCTCGCAGGTCGAGGGGCTGTCCGAGCCCTTCAAGCAGGCGCTGGTGGCCGGCGCGGTGACGGGGGGCGGGCTGACGGTGATCGCGAATGCACCGAATCCGGCGGGGTTCGCGATCCTGCGCGGGCACTTCGACGATGGAGCGATCAGCCCGCTGGGGCTGTTCGCGGCGGCGCTGCCGCCTACGATCGTGGCGATTCTGGCGTTTCGGTTGTTGTGATCGGCGGGGTTCTGGTCGGTCGTTAGGTCGTTAGGTCGTTAGGTCGGTCGGTCGGTCGGTCGGTCGGTCGGAGAGCCTGTCGCTCGACGGTTGGCACGCGGCGCTGCTGCCCTTCAGGCCGTCGCTTCCTCCGAGGGCAGCGCCAACCGTCGACGGAACGAACACACCCACGAAGAAGAGCCCGCCGATCGCGAGATCGACGGGCCCTTCCCGATCACGACCGGAGCGTGTCGAGCACGCCCCCGATGGTCACTTCGTCATCGTGATCGACGAGAAGTTCTGGAACCAGTTCTGCGCCTGCACGAAGCCCTTGACCTTCGGGCTCATCGCACGCGCGTTCACGTCGTGCGTGACCATCACGAACAGCTGGTCCTCGACGAACTTCTCGTGCAGCTTCTGCAGCGCCGCCGTCTGCGCCGGCGCCTCGAACGCGTTCTGCGCCGAGGTCAACAGGGCATCCATCTCCTTCTCCTGGTACCAGCCCCAGTTGGTGCCCTTGGGCGAGACCAGGTCCGACTTCACGTGCCGAACGAAGGCGGTGAACGGGTCCTGAATGAAGTAGCTGTAGTTCAGCGCGACCGCACCCCGGTTGGCCGCGTCCTTCGCGCCACCGCGCCATGCGCCGAGCAGTGCGTTCCACTCGAGCACCTCGAGGTCGACCTTGACGCCGACGTCGCGCAGGTTCTGCTGCAGGAACTCGTTCATCGGGATCGGCTGCATCATTCCCGAGCCCGACGACGGGATCAGCACCTTGATCGTCAGCGGGCGGGCGGCGGTGTAGCCGGCGTCGGCAAGCAGCTTCTTCGCCGCCGCCGGATCGAAGCGCAGCGGCGTGGCCTTGCCGAACCAGGCGTGACCCGGTGGCATGAAGCCCTTGGCCGGCAGCGACAGGCCGCCGAGGAACTGGTTCAGCCCATCGCGGTCGATCGCGAGGTTCACCGCGGCGCGTACCTTCGGGTCACGGAACGGTGAGCCTTCCAGCATCGACAGGTGCCAGACCCAGTTGTGCGGATACGCGTTGGTCACGATCTGCATGCCGGCGCCCTTCAGGCTCGCGACCGCATCGGGCGGCGGCGCCTCGATCCAATCGACCTGGCCCGAGCGCAGCGCGGCCACGCGCGTGTTCGCCTCGGGCAGCGGCACCAGCACCAGCTTCTCGAGCTTCGGCACCCGCGCCTTGTCCCAGTAGTCGGCGTTGGGCACCATCTCGGCACGCTCGCGCGGCGTCCAGGCGACCAGCTTCCACGGACCGGTCCCCGACGGCGTCTTCGCGTACGCGTTCCAGTCACGGCCCATCTTCTCGAAGTGCGCGGGCGAGGACATCGGGATCCACGCGAGCTGGTACGGCAGGAACGCATCCGGCTCCTTCGTGGCGATCTCGACGGTGGTCGCGTCGATGGCCCGCGAGCTGGCGATCGACGGAATGCGCGAACGGCCCTGCGCGGCCTGCTTCGGGTCGAACTGCGGCGACTTCTCGTCGAGCAGCTTCGCGAGGTTCCAGACCACGGCGGCCGCATCGAAGGTCGAACCGTCGTGATACTTCACGCCGGGCCGCAGCTTGAAGGTCCATTTGGTGCGGTCCTTCGGATCCGCGGCCCACGAGAGCGCCAGGCCGGGCACCAGCGTCGAGGCCTTGTCGGCGCTCGACAGGTCCCACATGACCAGCTGGTCGTAGACGGTGTTCGCCATGAAGCGCTGGCCCTCGCCGCCCTGGTCGGCCTGGCCGGTGGTCAGCGGGATGTCGGCGGCGGTCATGCCGATGCGCAGCGTGCCCTGGGCGAGCGCGGAGAGCGGCGAGAAGAGGGCGGCGGCGGCGAGCAGGACGGCCAGCCGGCCGCCGGCGCGCGCGCGCAGGCTGCGGGCGGCAGGACGGATCGTCGAGGCGGGCGGAAGCAGGAACATGGATCCTCCGGGCAGGGCGTGAGGCGTGTTGGCACCACTGCGGTGCAGTGGCGGTCGGAGCGGGCAGGTTCTGCAAGCCCCGTGCCACAGAGCCCAGCCGCACCGGCGCGCGACACCGTCCGCCACGGTCCTGCCGTCCGATCGCTTCGATCCGGACGAGCCGCTGCGCCCGGCCCCGGGTGCCGTCCTCGGCCCGATCCCCGACCCCGCCCTCAGTCCCGGCGCCGGACGCTGACCTCGCCCGAGGCGACGCGGTCGATCGAGCCGTCGGCACGCTCCACGCGCAGCGAACCGTCGTTCTCGATGCCCCGGGCGATGCCCGGCTCGCGGCTGCCGTCGCCGCGGACCAGTTCGACCGGCAGGTCGGCGAGCGCGTCGAGCGTGCGCCAGCGCGGGAGCCAGGGCCGCAGGCCGCTGCGCGCGAAGTCGGCGACGGCGGCGGCGACCGCCGTGGCGAGCGCCTGCGCGAGCGGCACGCGCGCGGGCAGGGTGTCGGCCGGGAACAGCGCCCCCACCGGCTGGCCGACCCGGACGTCGTCGAGCCCGTCGGCCGAGGCGAGGTTCAGGCCGAAGCCGACGACCACCCGCTGCAGCGGCCCCTGCTGGCGCACCTCCACCAGGATGCCGCCGGCCTTCGCCGGCCCGCGATCGGTCTCGACCAGGAGGTCGTTCGGCCACTTCAGGCGCACGCGCGCGCCCTGCGTGGCGAGCCCGTCGGCGATGGCGACCCCGACCGCCAGCGGCAGGCCGAGCAGGCTCGTGCCGTCCACCTCGCGTTCGACCGAGACCGACAGCGCCAGGGAGCGCGCCGGATCGCCCAGCCACACCCGGCCGTTGCGGCCACGGCCGGCGTCCTGGATGTCGGCCATCAGCGCACAGGGGGGCTGCGGCGTCGCCGCGAACGGCCGGCGCATCAGCTCGCTGCTGGTGGAGTCGATGCGCGCGACACGCTCGAAGCGTGCGGGATCGATCATGTAAGCTCCCTGGATCCTGTCCGCCATGTTTACCACGCCGCTCGCGTCACCCGGCCCGCAACGCGCGACGGCGCTGGTCCGTGCGCTGAGCCTGCTGTTCGCGGCCGCGGTGGCCTTCGCCACCCTCTACCCGCTGGTGGACTGGCGCCCGCGCGGGGCCGGCGCCTTCGCGTTCCTGTTCGGCGGCCTGCCCCGGTACTGGACCTGGTTCGACGTGCTCAGCAACATGCTCGCCTACGGCGTGCTCGCGCTGCTGCTGTCGATCGCCTGGTTCGCCGGCGCGCGGCCCTGGGTCGCGTTCGTCGTGGTGACCGTCGCGGGCTCGCTGCTGTCGCTGTCGCTCGAGACCGCGCAGAGCTGGCTGCCGGCCCGCGTGCCCTCGCTGCTCGACTGGCTGGCGAACACCGCCGGCGCGGCCGGCGGCGCCTGGCTGGGCGCCACGCTGAATCGGGCCGCGCAGCGCAGCGGGCGGGTGGTGCTTCCGGTGCGCGAGCGCTGGTTCGAACAGGGCCCGCCGATAGGCTGGGTACTGCTGCTGCTGTGGCTGTCGGCGCAGCTCGTGCCGCAGCGGCTGATGTTCGCCACCGGGCATGTGGAGCCGGTGCTGCAGCGGCTGCTCGGCTGGCTGCTCGGACCCGAGGCGCCCGACCTGTCGCGGGCCGCCGACCGGATGTGGGGCGCGCACGCACCGGCCGGCTACGGCGTCGCGATCGAGGCCGCCGCGGTGATCTGCGCGCTGTGCGCGGTGGGATCGCTCGCGTTCTCGCTCGTCCACGGGTCGCGCCGCCGGCTGCTCCTCGTCGCCGGCATTGCCGCGGTCGCCTTCGGCCTGCGCAGCCTCGCGACGCAGATGGTCTACGGCGCGTCCGCGCCCTTCGCCTGGCTGACCCCGGGCGCGCAGGGCGGCCTGGTCGTCGGCACGGTGCTGCTCTACGGCCTGGAGACCCTGGGGCCGCGTATCCGCGCGGCGTTCGGCCTCGCCGCGACGCTCGTCGGCGCGGTGCTGGTCAACATCGCGCCGGGCGACCCGTACTTCGACACGACCGTCGCCGGGCTGAGCGCCGGGCAGCTGTCCAACCTGCACGGGCTGCTGCGCAGCGTTTCGGTCGTATGGCCGATGTTCGCGATCGCGTGGTTCTGGCGGCGGAGCGCGCGGGGTGCGCGGGCCGCCGGCTGAACGCTCGCGCGACGGGCGCCGCGCGGGCGTCGCCCGGTCGACATCAGGGTTGCGTCGGTATCGTCACCTTGTAGAGCGCGGTCATGGACGAGACTTCCGTCTGCCTCGCGTCACGCCCCCAGAGCTCGATCGCATTGAACGTCGCGCCGGTCGCGTACTGGTCGCGGAACGGCGCGGCTGCGCAATGCGGATCGCCGAGCGACTGCGCGGAGCACCGGATCACCGCGCTGCGTGCGGAAGGCGCCACGCCGAGGGCGTCGTTGTAGCGCGGACTCGTCGGCGATGTGGTCGCACGGCCGTAGACGTTGACCGTCGAGGGCGCGACCGCGCCGGCGGGCACCGCCCACCACGCGCCGCCGTCGGCGCCGCGCAGGTCGGCATACTGCGGCGTCTCGGCGCTCGGCGATGCGGTGAACGTGCCGTAACCGTTGGCCGCGCTTCGTGCCCTCAGCGCGTCCTTCGAG
>JBIIPQ010000353.1:0-4769 GCA_044342535.1 Burkholderiaceae bacterium | reverse complement strand
CGACCCCGGCGCTGCCGTCGACCCCGGCGCAGCTGTCGACCCCCCCGCCGCCGCCGCCCAGGCCGAGGCCCCCGACAGGCGCCGCGCCCGCCGTCGCCCCGACCGGCGATCCGCTGCTCGCGCTCGCGCGCGCGCTCGGCGACGCCGAGGACTTCGAGACCGCCGCCGCGGCCCTGTGCACGCGGATCGCCGCCACTGTCGGCGCGGCCCGCGTGGTCCTCGGCTGGCGCACCCGCGGGCACCCGCCGACGCACGCCGTCGCGCTGTCCGGCGCCGGCGAGCCCGAGTGGGACGGCGAGTCGCGGCGCCTGCTCGTCGCCGCCATGGACGAGGCGATCGACCAAGCGCGCGCGCTGGTCTGTCCGCCCGGCCCCGGTCAGCGCGGCGTGCTGCGCGCCCACGCGCTGCAGCTGCGCGCCGGCGGCGCGAAGTCGATCGCGACGGTGCCGCTGGCCCACGGCGGCACGGCCCACGGTGCGCTGCTCGCCGAGTTCGAGCGCCCGGTCGCGCCGCGCGATCTCGAGCGCCTGGGCGAGGCCGGTGCGCTCGCCGCGCCCTGGCTGCGCCTGCTGCATGCACGTCGTCCGGGCGTGCTGCGTCGTGCCTGGCGGGCCGCCGGCCTGTCGGGCCGGCAGGCGGCGGCCCGCCCCTGGCGCGCCCGCCTGCTGTGGGCCGCTGCCGCCGCCGCGGTGATCGGCAGCGCCGTGCCGATCGAGCTCACCGTCGGCGCCCCCGCCCGGATCGAGGGCGAGGTGCAGCGCACGGTCGCCGCGCCGATCCGTGGTTACCTGAAAGCCGTGCATGTGCGTCCGGGCGACGCGATCCGCGAGGGCGACCTGCTCGCCGAGCTCGGCGACCGGGATCTGGAGCTGGAGCGCGCCAAGCTCAAGAGCGAGGTCGCGCAGCACGAGGGCGGCGTCTCCGCGGCGATGGCCCGCGGCGAGCGGGCGCCGATGTCGATCGCGCAGGCCCGGGTCGAGGAGGCGCGTGCGAGGCTCGGGCTGGTCGAGCACCAGCTCGAGCAGATCAAGGTCCGTGCGCCGATCGCCGGCGTCGTGCTGCAGGGCGACCTGTGGCAGCAGCTCGGCACGCCGGTGGACCGGGGCCGCACGCTCTTCGTCGTGGCACCGGCCTTGCGCCACCGCGTCATCGTCGAGCTCGACGAACGCGACCTGCGACGCATCGCCGAGGGCGGACGCGGCCGGCTCGCGCTGTCGGCGCTGCCCTGGGACACGCTGCCGCTGGTGATCGAGCGCATCGCCCCCGCGGCGGCGACCCTGGACGGGCGCAACGTCTTCGAGCTCGAGGCCCGCGTCGAGGGCGCGACCGATGCGCTGCGCGCCGGGCAGCGCGGCATCGCGCATCTCGACGCCGGCGAGGGTCCGCTCGCGCTGGAGTGGGCGCGGCGGGCCGGCGACGCGCTGGCGCGCCTCGTCTGGCGCTGGATGCCCTGAGTCATGGAACGGCCGCTCCACAGCGACCGCTGGCACCAGGTCGCCGCGCTGCGCCCGCGCTGGCGGATGCATGCGCACAGCGATCGCCAGCAGGTGCGCGGCGCGATCTGGCACGTCGTCAGCGGCGACGGCCGCTCGGGCACGCTGCGGCTGGACGCGGGCGCCTGGTCGATCGTCGGCCGCTGCGACGGTCACCGCACGATGCAGGCCATCTGGGACGAGGCGCTCGCCGAGGATCCGGCCGCGGCGCCGACGCAGGACGAGGCGATCGAGCTGCTGGCGAGGCTGGTCGATGAGCGCTGTCTGGCCTGCGACGGGCTGCCCGACGTCGCGGTGATCCGCGAGGACGATCGCACGCGCGCCGCCCGCCGGCTCTCGGGGCGGCTCAACCCGCTGGCGCCCCGGATGTCGCTGGGCGACCCGACGCCGCTGCTGCGCCCGCTGGAGCCGCTCGCCCGCCGCCTCTTCTCGCCTGCCGGCGCGCTCGCCTGGCTCGCGCTGGTCGCGCTCGCCGCGGGCCTGGCGCTCGCGGAGGCCGATGCCGTCGTCCGGCACGCCGGTCACTGGGCACAGTCGCCCCGGCACCTGCTGCTCGCGACCCTGGCGTGGCTGCCGATGAAGGCGGTCCACGAGGCCGCGCACGCGCTCGCGGTGCGCCGCTGGGGCGGCGCCGTCCGGGAAGCGGGCCTCGCCTGGATGATCGGGCTGCCGGTGCCGTACGTCGATGCGTCGGCCGCGGACCGGTTCGCCTCGTCGCGCCAGCGCGCGGCGGTCGGGGCCGCTGGCATCCTCGCCGAGCTCGCCCTCGCCGCCCTCGGCCTGATCGCCTGGGCGATGACCGAGCCGGGCTGGCTGCACGACGCCGGGTTCGCGGTCGCGGTGGCGGGCACCACCTCCACGCTGCTGTTCAACGGCAACCCGCTGATGCGCATGGACGGCTACTTCGTGCTCTGCGACCTCGCCGGACTGCCCAACCTGGCGACCCGCAGCGGCGCCTGGTGGCGGGCGGCGCTGCAGCGCACGCTCGGCTGGCGGGATGCGCAGGGACCCCAGACCGCTGCAGGCGAGCGCGGCTGGCTCGTGGCCTACGCGCCGCTCGCCTGGGGCTGGCGCCTCGGTCTGATGGGCTCGCTCGCGCTCTGGGCCGGGAGCCAGCACCGGCTGCTCGGGGCCGCGGTCGCGCTGCTGACCGCTTGGGGACTGGTGCTCGTGCCGCTGCGCGCGCTGCTGCGAGGACCGTCCGAGGCCGGCGCGCCGCTGGCTGCCCGCTGGCGGATGCATGCCCGCCTCGGTACGGTGCTGGCCGGACTCGCGGCCCTCGCCGTCATGGTCCCGCTGCCGGACCGCACGGTCGCGCCGGGGCTGGTCCGCACCCCCGACGACGCCCGGGTCCGTGCCGGCGTCGAGGGCTTCGTCGTCGCGGCCGTGTCCGGTCGCCGGGTCGAGCCGGGCGCGGTGGTCGTACGGCTCGACGACCCGGCGCTGCGCGGGGAGCGCGAACGCCTGGAGCAGGCGCGGCCCGGCCTGCGCGCGGAGCTGTTCGCCAGCCTGCGCAGCGATCCGGCGCGGGCGCGGCAGGCCGAAGAGGCGCTGGTCGGCATCGAGGCAGAGCTGGCGTCGATCGACGAGCGTCTTGCACAGCTTGATGTTTCCGCGACAGTGAGTGGTCGCTTCGATGTAGCTAGGCCGGCCGATCTGCCTGGACGCTTCGTGCGGGAAGGGGACGAGCTGGGCACGCTCGCCGGCGCCGGTCCGGTCCATGTCCGCGTGGCGCTCGACCAGGACGAGGCTGCCCGTCTTCGCGGCGGCGTGCGGACCGTCGACCTGCGGCTGGCCGAGGCGCCGGGCCGGGTGCTGACCGGGCGTCTGCTGCGCCAGGCCCCCGCGGCGGTCGATGCGCTGCCCGGCGCGGCGCTCGGCGAACGCTTCGGCGGGACGATCCCCGTGGACCCGGCCGACGAGGACGGCACGAAGCCGATGCGGCCGACCTACGTCGTCGATATCGCCCTCGAGGCCGCGATCGACCCGCCGCCCCGACCCGGCGGCCGGGCCTGGGTCCGGCTCGACCACGGCGACGCGAGCCTCGCCGAGCAGGCGGCGCGCTGGCTGCGGCAGACGGTCCGCAGCCGCTTCGCGCCCGACGCGCTGTGAGCCCGGGCGCCCGGCTCGCGGTGCCCGGCCCCGTCTGGGGCGAGCGCCCCCGGCGCGCCGAGCCGTCCGCGGGGGCCGATGGTCCGGCCCGTGCGCCGCGCCGCGGCCCGCCCTGCGGGCCGCTCGCCGACTGGCGATCACGGCGGCGCGGCGACGACGCGGGCACGATCGCGCGGCGCGCGCTCGACGTGGCCGAGCGGCTGGCCGGGAAGGCGCCGACCGGTAAGGAGCCGACCGGTAAGGAGCCGACCGCGCAGGAGCCGACAGCGCAGGAGCCGACCGCGCAGGAGCCGACCGCGCAGGAGCCGACCGCGCAGGAGCCGACCGCGCAAGAGCCGACCGCGCAAGAGCCGACCGCGCCGCATCGCGCACAGGAGCCGGACGCGCGAACCGACCCCGGCGCCGCCGTCGGACTGGCCGCCGCCGCGGCCCGCCTGGCCCGCGACGGCCTGTCGCCGTCCGCCGTCGCGCTGGCCCTCGGCACCGCCGGCGCGGCCCTGACGCGGGCGACCGGACTCGTGCCGCGTGACAACCAGTACCGCTGCGCCGCCCACCTGCTCGCCGAGCGGCTGGTCGAGCTCGACACCGGCGAAGGCAAGAGCGTCGCGGTGGCGCTCGCCGCCGGCGTGGCGGCCCTCGCCGGCGCGCCGGTCCATGTGCTGACCGCCAACGACTACCTGGCCGGACGCGACGCGCAGGGTTTCCGCGCCTACTACGAGGCGCTCGGGCTGCGGGTCGCCGCGGTGGCCGAGTCGATGGACGACGACGCACGGCGCGCCGCCTGGAGCGCCGACGTCGCCTACGCCACCGCCCGCGTGCTCGGCTTCGACGACCTGCGCGACGGTCTGGCCGAGGGCGCCGCACCGCTGCTGGCCCGCGGCCTGTGCGTGGCGATCGTCGACGAGGCCGACGCGATCCTGCTCGACGAGGCCCGCATGCCGCTCATCATCGCCGAAGGTCGGCCCGATCCGGCGCAGCGTGCCCGCGCCTGGCAGGCCCTGGACCTCGCGCGTCGGCTCTCCCCCGGCACCGACGCGGTCGTCGATGCGGCCGCGTCGAGCGCGCGGCTGACGCCCGCGGGCCGGGCCGCGCTCGAGGCGCTGGCGCAGGCCGACGGCCACGGCGACGGCCTTGACGCGCGGCTGCGCGTCGAACTCGTCGAGC
>JBIIPQ010000352.1:0-4783 GCA_044342535.1 Burkholderiaceae bacterium | reverse complement strand
CGACTGGCCGGGTGCGGCGCTGCTCGCCGCGGGGCTCGCCGTGCCGCTCGTGGCGCTGACCCGGATCGGACAGGGCGCGGACTGGTTCGGCGCGTCGACGCTGGCGCTGGTCGCCGTCGGCATCGTGCTGCTCGGGCTGTGGGCCTGGCGCGAATCCGACGCACCCGAGCCGATCGTACCGACCTCGCTGTTCGCCAACCGCACCGTGCTCGCCTGCTGCCTGGTGAACGGCCTGAACTTCTTCGTGCTGATCGGCAGCACGGTGCTGCTGCCGCTGACCATGCAGACGCTCGGCGGCGCCCGTGCGGGCGAGGTGGCGCTGCGACTGGTGGCGCTGACGCTCGCGACCCCGGTCGGCGCCTTCGCCGCCGGGCGGCTGATGCTGCGCTGGCCGAAGATGGGTGCGATCTCGGCGATCGGCTCCGCACTCGCCTGCGCGGGCCTGGCCGTCATCGCCTGGTCGGCACATGCGAAGGCCCCGGTGCCGCTGCCGGCGATGGTGCCGCTGGGCTTCGGGCTCGGGATGACGCTGCCCTCTGTGCTCGTGGCCGCGCAGGGCGCGGTCGGGCCGGCGATGATCGGCGTGGTGACCGCGCTGGTGTCGTTCTTCCGCTCGCTGGGCGGTGTGGTGGGCATCGCGGTGCTGACCTCGATGGTCATGGCCGGCACCGTCGGCGGCTCGCTGGCGGATGCGCAGCCCGAGGCGCTGTCGCGCGCCTTCGCGCTCGCCTTCGCGACATCGGCCGGTGTGGCCGCGCTCGCGGCGCTCGCCGCGCTTCGGATCAGGCCGCCGCGCCCCCGGCCCGCCTGAGGCCGGCCCGCCCGCGCCCGCTCACTCGCGGGGCAGCAGCCTCGAGCGGCGGCGGACAATGGTCACGGTCGGCGCGACCGGCGTCCGCGGCTCGCTCGGCAGCACCACGTCGCCGTCGAGCTCGGGGTCGGAGACCGGCGCCGCATCGCGCGGGGCCGACCAGGGCGGGTCGCCGGCGTCGCGGCGCGCGGCCGACTCGCCGTCGCGGCGAACCCCGCTGCCCTCGCGGCGCGGCGCGCCCGGACCCGGACGGCGGCCGCGCACCATGACCGCCGGCTCGATGGTGCTGACCGCGTGGCCGTAGATCACCATCTCGCCGTGCTGCGTCTCGAGCAGCAGGGTGTGCACGTCGAACGAGCGGATGCGACCGGTGAACCGCGTGCCGCTCAGCAGGTACACGTGCACCGCGGTGCGCTCGCGCCGATACCGGTTCAGCTGGAGGAACTGCCGGTTCTTGGGATCTTCAGGAGCTTTCAAGCCAAACCGTGTCGTTGGACGGGCGCCGCGAGGCGGGACGTCGGCGCGCCGATCGGTGCCGTGGAGTCCGTTCATTGTAGACGCCGACGCGCATTAGTGCGATCCGCGCTCGCAACACGGCACGGGGCGTCCGCCACCGGGCATCCGGCTTGACGCCCCCGGGGTGGGCGCACAGAATCCGCGGGCACCGCATACGCACGGGCGACGCGAACCGATCGCGACCGACCCGCGGCCCACACGAGGAGACCCCCCCATGATCCGATCGCTTTCCCGCATCCTGAAGACTGCGGCCGCCGGCCTCGCGCTCGTCGCGTCCGCCTCGGCCTTCGCACAGGCCTACCCGAACCGTCCGATCACGCTGGTCGTGCCCTGGGGCGCTGGCGGCGGCACCGACGCGACCGCCCGGATCATCGGCAGCCTGCTGGAGAAGGAGCTGGGCCAGCCGATCAACGTGGTGAACCGCACCGGCGGCTCCGGCGTCGTCGGCCACCAGGCGATCGCCGCCGCGGCGCCGGACGGCTACACGCTCGGCCTGATCACGGTCGAGATCACGATGATGCATCACCAGAAGCTGACCGACCTGACGCACGCGAGCTACACGCCGCTGGCGCTGGTGAACCTCGATCCGGCCGGCTTCCAGGTCCGCGCCGACTCGCCGTACAAGACGATGAACGACGTGATCGCGGCGATCAAGGCGAACCCGGGCAAGTTCAAGGCCTCGGGCACCGGCCAGGGCGGCATCTGGCACCTCGCGCTCGCCGGCATGCTGTCCGACCTGAAGATCGATCCGGCCAGCGTGCCCTGGGTGCCCTCGAACGGCGCCGCGCCCGGCCTGCAGGACCTGGCCGCCGGTGGCGTGGAGTTCGTTCCGTGCTCGCTGCCCGAGGCGCGCTCGCTGATCGACGCAGGCAAGGTGCGCTCGCTGGCGGTGATGGCCGACAAGCGCGCCACGCTGTACCCGAACGTGCCGACGCTCAAGGAGGCCACCGGCTCGAACTGGGGCACCGGTGCCTGGCGCGGCGTGGCCGCCCCCAAGGGCATCCCGGCCGACGTCCGCGCCAAGCTCGAGGGCGCGCTCAAGAAGGTCTACGACAGCAAGGACTACCAGGAGTTCATGGCCTCGCGCGGCTTCGGCGTGATCTGGGGCACGGGCGAGGAGTTCGGCAAGTTCATGGCCAAGGGCGACGCCGACATGAAGGCGGTGATGACCGCGGTCGGCATCGTCAAGTAAAGGCCCGCGGACCATGCGATCGGTCGACCGCTGGACGGGCGCCGGCATCGCGGCCCTCGGGGCCGCGGTGTACGTCAGCTCGCGCGGCTTTCCGAACGTGCCGGGCCAGAAGCTCGGCGCCTCGACCTTGCCGTCGATCGTCGCAGTCGGCCTGTTCCTCTGCGGACTGCTGCTGGTGCTGCGCAGCCTGCGGTCCGCGCACTACGGCACCGCGTCCGACGAGGCGCCCGAGGCCGAGCAGATCGCGCCGGCCTTCGGCATCCTCGCTTCGATCCTGCTGTACCTGTTCGCATCAGAGTGGCTCGGGTATCTGATCGTCGCGCCGGTCTGCATGGCGATCGCCATGCGGGCACTCAGGGTGGGCTGGGCGCGCGCGATCGGCTGGTCGCTCGTCGCCTCGCTGGCGGTGCACCTCGCCTTCTACAAGCTCCTCAAGGTGCCGCTGCCCTGGGGCATCGTGCCCGTCCTCTACTGAGCGCGCCGCCCCGCGGCGCGACCCCATGGATCCCATCATCACGGCATTCGGGCTGGTCTTCCAGCCCTACGTCCTGCTCGTCATCCTGCTGTCGGCCCTGTTCGGGCTGTTCGTCGGCGCGATCCCGGGTCTGACCGCCACGATGGCTACCGCGCTGCTGGTGCCGGTGACCTTCTTCATGGCGCCGATCCCGGCGGTCGCGGCGATCGTGACCGCCACCGCGATGGCGATCTTCTCGGGCGACATCCCGAGCGCGCTGCTGCGCATGCCGGGCACGCCCGCGTCGGCCGCCTACACCGACGAGGCCTACCTGCTGACCCGCCAGGGCAAGGCCGAGATCGCGCTCGGCTCGGGCCTGGTGTTCTCGGTGCTCGGCGGCATCTTCGGCACGCTGGTGCTGATCGTCGCCGCGCCGATGCTCGCCGAGGTGGCCCTCAAGTTCAGCTCCTACGAGTACTTCTGGCTGGTGATGCTCGGCTTCACCTGCGCCATCTTCATCGCCGGCACCGACCCCCTCAAGGGCTGCGTGTCGCTGCTGCTGGGGCTGCTGGTCTCGGTGGTCGGCCTGGAGAATCCGGCCGCGCATCCGCGCTACACCTTCGGCAATGCCGACCTGCTCGGCGGGATCCCGCTGATCCCGCTGATGATCGGCATGTTCGCGATCTCGGAGGTGCTGCGCTACGCGACCACCGTCGTGCGCCCGGTGCTCGGCACCGACAAGCCCTTCGGCAGCGTGTTCACCGGCATGTGGGGGCTCATCAAGAAGTATCCGGTCCAGCTGCTGCGCGGCTCGGCGCTCGGGACGCTGGTGGGCGCGCTGCCGGGCGCGGGCGCCGACATCGCGGCCTGGATGTCCTACGGGATGTCGAAGCGCTTCTCGAAGGAGCCGGAGAAGTTCGGCACCGGGCACGTCGAGGGCATCGTCGAGTCGGGCGCCGCCAACAACTCGGCGCTCGGCGGCGCCTGGATTCCGGCGCTGGTGTTCGGCATCCCCGGGGACTCGATCACCGCGATCGCGATCGGCGTGCTGTATCTGAAGAACATGAACCCGGGGCCGACGCTGTTCGTCGACAACCCGCAGAACATCTACGCGGTGTTCATCGTCTTCATTCTCGCGCAGCTGCTGATGCTGCCGCTCGGCTGGCTCGCGATCAAGGTGGCCAAGCAGCTGCTGCGGATCCCGGGCGAGATCCTGATGCCGATCATCCTGCTGTTCTGCGTGGTGGGCAGCTACGCGATCAACAACACGCTGTTCGGCGTCGTCGTGATGGTCGTCGCCGGGGTGTTCGCGTTCTTCATGGAGCGCTGGGGCTTTCCCGTGGCGCCGACGATCCTCGGCGTCGTGCTCGGCACGATGCTCGAGGAGCACTTCTTCAGCTCGCTGATCAAGGCCGACGGCCGACTGCTCGCCTTCTTCGAGCGCCCGATCGCGGGCGTGCTCGGCGTCGCCACCGTGGCCATCTGGGCCTGGTGGATCGCGAAGTCGCTGAAGCCCACCCCCAACAGGACGGTTCATGGATGATCTGAAAGGCAAGGTCGCGCTGGTCACCGGCGGCTCCACCGGCATCGGCGCCGCGGTCGCCCGCGAGTTCGGGCGCCTCGGCGCGAAGGTCGTGGTCCACTACTTCGCGAGCGGCGACGCCGCCGAACAGGTGGCCGCCGACATCCGGGCCGCCGGCAGCGAGGCGATCACGCTGCGCGCCGATGCCCACTCGTCGGCCGCGATGCGGCAGGTGGTGGCCGACACGCTCGCGCGCTTAGGGCGCATCGACATCCTCGTCAACAACGC